>DASZUW010000178.1:0-20960 GCA_035547475.1 Solirubrobacterales bacterium | reverse complement strand
TCTCCTCGCCCGCCTCGACGTCGCGCTCGTCCTTCTTGCGGTGGCCCGGCGCCCAGACCTTGATGCTCTGCTCCCCGCGGCGGACCTGGTAGCCGAGCTCGTTCCTCCAGGTTTCGTAGGAGGCGACGTGGGTCGCCTCGGGCTTCTGGAAGAGGATCCAGAGGACGTTGCGCGGCGAGTAGCGGCGCAGCCGGCGCTGGGCCTCGAGCCAGGCCCGGAAACGGGTCTCGCTGCGTAGCTGTCCGACCGCGGCGGCGAACGACTCGCGCGCCGCCGCGATCCGCGAATCGGAGCTCTCGGCGCTCCTCGGGCCTCGCCCGCCCTGCTTCCCGCGGCGGGCGCCTCCGGACCCGCGCCGCGCCGTCGTCCCGGCGCTCATCGTCTCCTCCCGTGCCAACGGGGGGGTCGGCGCCGCCGGCGCCGCCCCCCTCGCCTGGCCGCTCCTCACCCTTGGAGGAAGCCGGACTCGGCGTGGCCGCTCTCCTGCGAGCGCCGCAGGGCCTCGGCGAGCTCGGGCGGCAGGCCGCCCTTGGCCTCCTCGTCGATCGCCCGGCGGATCGCCCCGCGGCCGTGGCGCAGCGACCCGTGGTAGCCGCTGACGCGCCGCGACATCGGCAGCTCCTCCTCGGAGGCATAGGTTGCCGAGACCAGGGCGTCTCCGATCACGTCGAGGATCTCGTCCTCGTCCCTGGCCGCGACCAGCTGCTCGTGCAGGCGCTCGTTCGCCTCGCCTGGATCGAGGTGGGTGACCTTCTCGCGGCCGGGCCCGCCGCCCTTCAGGGTCTTCTGCTCGATCGTCTGCCAGGCCTCGTAGACGAGCCTCGCGCCGAGCCCGCCCAGGTGTTCCTCGGAGGCGACGACGTGCAGGGCGAGTCCGCGGATCAGCTCCCGCCGGCGCTTCTGACTGCGCTTCCTGGCCCGCCGTTTCAGCAGCCGGCGTCCGAGGTCGAGGTTCAGCCGCCGCGCCGTCGCGACCTTTTCGCGTGCCTCCTTCAGGTCACTCTCGTGGTCCTCGCGCTTCTTCCTCGCCGCCAGCTCCGCCGGGTCGGCGCCCTCGCCGGGCTCCTCGCCGGTGGACTCAAGGCTCTCGCGGGCGCGCCGCTCCTCCTCCTCGCGGGCCGTGGCTGCCATAGCCTCGGCCTCCGCGATCGCCAGCTCGACCCGGTCGGCGAGCGCCTCGGAGTCGAAGCAGAAGGCGGTCTTGTGGTAGCCGTCATCGCTCTCATACTCGAGCAGGACGCCGAGGGCCCGCAGGGCGTCGACGTCGTGGCCCCCGAGCTCGACGACCGCCTGGTCGGGCACCTCCTCGTCGTCGACCGCGCGCCCTCGGAGCATCGCCACCCGCAGCGCGAGTTCGGCGCGGCGCTCCGCGGCGATCGCCAGCTCGGCGACCTCGATGCGGGTGTAGGACCCGATCTGGAAGACGACCGGATCGCCCGGCGCCGGGCGCCGGGCGCCGTCCTCCTCGGTCCCCGCTTCGTCGCGCTCGCCGCGGAGGCGCCGCTCGAGGAGCTGCAGCACCCGCACGGGGACGCTTCGCAGCAACCGCTCCGCCTCCTCCTCGGAGGCGGCGAACTCGGCCACCCAGCTCGCCGCGGGCGGCGAGACCTTGGCGATCGCCTCGAGCTGCGGGACGACGGAGACGCCGAGACCGCCCCGGGCGTAGATCTCCTGGACCGCCTCGGGCAGACGCAGCATCCGCATCCGCTCGGCGACGAAGGTCCGCGATTTTCCGAAGCGTTCGGCGAACGCCTTCTGGCTTAGGCCGCGGCGGGTCATGATCCGCTTGATCGCACGCGCCTCCGCGATCTCGGTCAGGGCCTCCGTGTACATGTTCTCGGCCAGCGCTTCGGAGTCGCGGTCCTCGCCGCCGGCGCGCACGTACACCGGCACGTACTCCTCCTCGGCGACCTCGCAGGCCTTGCTGCGCCGGTAGCCGGCCACCAGTTCGAGGCCCTTCTCGCCCTGCGTGCAGAGCAGCGGCTTGACCAGGCCGAGTTCACGGATCGACGTCGCCAGCTCCTTGACGCTGTCGGCGGTCACCACTTCCCCGCGCGGGTTCTTCGACGGGTCGACGACGATCTCTTCGCGTTTGACGATGCGCAGCTCTCCCAGCTCGTTCGGCATGGGTTCCTCCTTCGGATTCGGATGTGATGACGGCCTCGTGCGCCCGCGGGCGCGGGGCGGTCCTCGCCCCCGGGGGCGTGACCTCGATCGGCGGGGCGGGCGGTGGGGCCGACCGCTCAGCCCCGCCGGGGGCGCCCGGCCTCCTGGCGGGGGGAGCGCTCCTCCGTCTCGGCGGTCTGCTCGGCGACGAGGTAGGGGCCCGCGGGTCGCCGCGGTCGCGGTCGACCCTGACCACCAGGCGCCCGCTCAGCGCGTATCCCCGAGCCCCGAGGCGACGATCGCGTCTTCGATCGCGTCGACCGCCGGCGCGACGTGCGCCTCGTACAAGCAGGTCGGGTCGTGCTCCTCGGCGGCGTCGAGCCAGTCGTCGAGCCGGCGGCGGCTCACCTCGCCGCGCGCCTCGATGATCCGGAAGACCTCCTCCATGATCGGGTCGGCGCCCGACCGCGCGGGGACCTCCCCGTCGGCCCTCCGGACCAGGCTCGCCTCCGCGGCGAAGGCGAAGCCGTCGAAGAAGTCGAGGCAGGCGCGCCCCTCGCGCACCAGCACCCGTTCGACCCGCTCGACCGACCCGTCGGGCGTCCTCACCTCGGCGCCGATCCAGTCCACATGGCAGGAGAGCTCGACCTGGAGCTCCCGGTTCGCGGCGAGGAGGGCGTGGTCGAACTCCTCTTCCGCCGCCCGTCGCAGCTCGTCGATCCCGAAGGCGAGCCCGAGCCAGCCCCCGGCTCGCCTCCGCTCGCCGGGATCGACAGCCCACGGGGGCCGGGCCCCCGGGTCGCGCGCGTCGCCGACCAGGGCCCAGCCACCGCTGCGCCCTCCGGCCCGGCAGCCGGCGGTGAAACCGGCCGCCACGGCCATCCAGTCGGCGGCGGACCAGAACCGGTCCGTGATCTCCTCCGCGATGCGCCGCAGCACCTCGCCGTCGAGGTTCTCGGCCGCGGTGCGGACGGCCGGCGTCCGCCCCCGGCGCAGCCATCGGCTGCGGACGTCGAGCGCCCAGGTCGCCTCGCGGACGCCGACCCGAAGCCTGCGACGGTCGGCCTCGCGGATCAGCGTGGCGTCGCCGCCGGGGTGGGGCTCGAGCCGGTAGGCGTCAGGCATCTCGTCGCCTCACGCCGGTCGGATCGGATCCCGGCCGGTGCGTTCCGGGTGCGGCCCGCAGGTGCCCCTCGCACCAGTCCCGCATCGCCTCGATCGCCTCCGGGGCCAGCTCGCGGGTGCGGGCGTCGAGCGGGTGTCCGCCGGCGTTGACCACCACGAGGCTGGTCCCGGATTCGAGCTTGAGGATCGGCGGATCGCCGAGGAGGACGGCGCCGTCGTCCGTGTGCTCAACGGCGCTCATCGGCCCCTCACCTCCGACCCCGGCGACCCGGGACCCTCCGGTCTCCCCGGCCGCTCGAGTCCCGCGAGGTACCCCGGGGCGTTGCCCTCTTCGTCGCAGCTCACCTCCAGGGCGAAGGTCGTCCCGGCCCCGTCGCGCACCGTGATCTGCGGCCAGGCGCCGCCATCGTAGACCTCCGCACCGACGGCGAGGACCTCACAGCCCCGCAGCGGGCCCAGGTAGCGCCTCGCCCAGTCGAGCCGCGCGGCGGGCGAGCCGTCCGCGGCCGGTCGGGGGGCCGGTAGCCCGAAGAGGAAGCCGGGGCCGTTACCCTCCTCGTCCCGATCGACCTCGAGGGTCACCGATCCGCCGTCCGCGAGCGCCGCGGAGATCCGGCAGCAGAAGTAGGGGCCGCTCGCGAACACCACCACCTCGGTGATGCGGGCGCCCACCAAGGGGGCGAGGTATCGCCGGATCCAGACGGCCTGCTCGGCGACGCGCACCTCCCGGTCGCGATCATCGCTCATCGCACGCTCCTTCCTCTCGTTCGTCCGCGGTCGCCCACTGGCCTTCTCCTCGCCGTCCCGGTGCCTCGTGCCGCTTCCACGGCCGTGCTCCGGGCACACCGGGCAGAGGAACCGCCCTCGCCGCCGGGGCTAGGTCGCCCGGCTCGAGCGCCCGTGGCCGCGGGCGTCGGCCGGGCGCCTGTCGGCAGTTGTTCCGCCGGTAGTCCTCGACCAGCGCCTCCAGCGCCGGCCCGTCTTCCGCCGGCCCGAGCACGGCGACCACGCGCACCGTGTCGGCGCCCTCCAGCGGGCGGTCGACCAGCACGCTGACGCTGCGCTCGGCATCGTGGATCCAGATCAGCGCGTGGCGCTCGTCGTCGATCCGAAGCACCGCCAGCTCCTCCTGTACCAGCGCTGACCCCGGAGGGGACGGCGCCCCGTCCGCCGAGTTCCTCCCGCCGGCCCCGGGCGGCCCCTCGCCGCCCCGTCCTGTCGTCTGCATCTCATCCTCCTTCGCATTCGTGGTCACTCGGGCGGGCCGTGCCGACGCCGCCCGGCGGTCGTGCCGCCAGGGCCTCGTCGGCCTCCTCGATCAGCGCCAGGATCGGCTGGTCGCCGGAGGCCGCCGCCTCCACGGCGATCTCCTCGAGGATCTGATCGAGCGGCCGGGTCCCGCCGTCGCCTCCCGGGGCCGAGGGCGCTCCCCGCCGGAGAGGACGATCAGTCCGCTGATCGTCCAGGGCCTGGTCCCCGGTCCGCCGCGGTATGGCGCGGGGTCGCCCTCCTCGTAGGTCTCGACCAGTGACACCTCCGTCCAGGGCACCTCCTCGGCGTCGAGTCGCATCTCCCGCGGGAGGGCGGCCACCGAAACCTCGGAGACGCCGACGCGCCGGGCGCCGTCACGGAGATGCAGGCGCACCCGCTCGCCGTCGAGGTCGGCGAGATCCTCGTAGAGCTGCTTGGAGGTGTTCGGCGAGGAGGCCGTCTCGAGGCGCACCTCCAGCATCCTCGGCCGCTCCGTCGCGCGGATTGTGTCACTCAGGGTCTGGCCCAGCGAGGCCAGGAGGCGCTCGATCATGCCGAACCGCAGGCATCGGGCATCGCCCGGTGCCTCCCCTGGGCCCCGGGGCTCGACCGTGAGCATGTAGGAGCTCATGTCGGCGGCCTCCCCTTCCCGGCAGGCGGCGCCTCCGGCGCCGGTCGGATGGTTCACATCTCTTCCTCCTTGTGGTCCTGATCGCTCGGCGGCGGGCGAGGGTCGCGCTCATCGCGACCGACCCCAGGCTGCCGCTGCGGAGGCAGGGTCACGCAGCCCCACCGCCACGCACGAGCTCGGCGGGGTCGAGCTCGGCCTCGCCGAGCCAGGCGGCGAGGGCCGCCTCGGCGATGGCGTCGATCGGCGTGATCACGGCGGCGGCCGGGTCGTAGGTCCCGACCTCAACCAGCGAGACGCGCGGCACCGACTTTCGCGTCACGGACGGGTAGCGTCGGGCGAGGCGCCCGTGGGCGTGGAAGACCCGGTCTGCAAGTCGCGTCATCCCGACCTGGCCGGGTCGGGCGCCCTCGTGGTGGACGACGACCGTCTCGTGGCCGGGGACCGGGGCGCCGACGATGCCGGAGCCCGGCAGGATCCCCGCGGTCGGCCCCTCGCCCGCGCGCGGGACGAAGACGACGAAAGGGCTCGCCAGGCGGGCGGCCGTGTCCCCCTCGCGGAGCAACCGCACGATCCGGCGCAGGCGCGGGCGCTCGTGCTCGGGCGCGTCGGCCTCGGGGTCGACCGCGATCGGCTTCGCCCGCAGGACCAGGTCGGCGTCCCGCCGGTGGCGCATCAGGCGTCCCTCGGCCAGGGTGTAGGCGCAGCCCTCCTCGGGGCACTCGACGTAGGGGCCGGGCAGCTCGCCGGTCATCCCCGTGATCAGTTCCATCTGAGGTCTCCTTTCTTCGGCGGGAGCCCTCGCCCCCGCGCTTATGCGCGCCGGGCGCGCGGGTGCGTGATCGCCATCGGCCTCCGCCTGCGGTGGTGACCTCGTCCGCGCGCCGGTCGGGGGCGGGGTCGGGCGGCCCCGGCCACCTCGACCGTCACGCCGGCGATCGGCCCGAGGCGATGCTCGGCCTCGCGTCGGCCGGGGCGCCGCGGTGTCGCGAGGTGCCTGCCGTCCCCCTCCTCTCAAGGACCGATCGCCGCGGACCTCCTCGTCGAGGGCGAAACGCAGTTGCACCCGGGTCCGTTCGTGGCCCGCCTGCTCGAGCAGCAGGGCGGCACCGAGCTCGACCGGGTCCTTGGTCCCGAGATAGGCGGCGATGTCGGCGAGCCGGGCCTTCAGCTCCTCGGGCGTGCCGTGGACGCAGCCGGTGCGTCGCACCCGCCGGTAGGCCTCCTCGACGCTCAAGGGCCGTCCGGCGGCGGCCCGCCCACGGCCAGCACGACCAGGCCGTCGATCGCGCACGCGGGCGCCGCCGGACCCTCGCAGTAGCCGCGGAACCTCGCCCCGTCCATGGTCTCGACCAAGGTCACCTCGCCCCACGGCACCTCCTCCCCGTCGAGGAGCATCTCCCGGGCGAGCGCGGCGATCGGCACCTCGATCCTGCCGGGGCCGAGCGTGCCGTCGCGGAGGCGCAGGCGCACCAGCTCGCCGTCGAGCTCGGCGAGGTGCCCGTACAGCTCCTTGTAGGTGGTCTGCGGCGTGATCGACTCGATCCGCACCTGGATCGCCATCGGCCCCCCGCCGGCGACCACCTCCTCCAGGGTGTCCCCGAGAGCCGAGGCGAGCAGCGCGACCGTGCCATGGCGCACCTCGCGGAGGACCTCCGCCTGGCCCTCCGCGCCCACCGGCGCGACGGCGATCTTGTAGGAGCTCATCGCGGCCCGCCGCAGAGCGCCGGCCCGCCCACGGTGGGGCGGGTCTTCCTCAGCTTCGGTTCCATCGCGATCCCTTCGTCTCGGTGTCCGGATTCCTCGTCCTGCTCGCGCCCCCGGCGGCCGGCCCGCGGGCGGCCTCGCCGCGGCGTGGGCGATCCGCGCCCCCGGACCTCACGCCTCCCGCTCCCGGCGCCCCTCCGGGCGGGCGACCACGCCGCTCCGCCCGCAGGCGCCGCAGCCCGCCCCGCCGCAGGTCTCGCAGATCCCGATCATCCCGCCGCCCGGGTGCCTGTAGCGGCCGGCGAGCGCCCGCGCCACCTGGCGGCGCAGGTTCGCCCGCGGCGCCCCCTCGGCGCCGATCGGGGTGCCGGGCAGGTGGCGCGCCCGCCGACTCACGCCAGCCCCTTCCCGGCCCCGACCGGACAGCGCGCCCAGAAGGCGCAGCCGTCGCCGCCCGCCGGCGGCGCGCACCACCAGCCGAGGTCCGAGGAGAGCGGCCAGGGGCCGGGCTCGGTGCGGTCGAGGTGGACGATCTGGCGGGCGACCCGCGCCACCCGCTCGCGGAAGCCCAGCAGCTGGGCGTGGGTCCGCGGTGCGGGGACCGCGTGCCAGCGCGGCCCCTCCTCGGGGCGCTCGCGCACGCCGCTGTGGAAGGAGAAGATCGCCGGGCGACCCTCCGCCCAGCGCATGAAGGTCTGCGCGGTGGCCTGCAGGTCGCGCGCCACCCGCACCTCCTTCACCCCGCTCAGGCCGAACTTCAGGTCGCAGAGCTCGAGCGGGCACTCGAGGTCGAAGTAGCAGACGAAGCGCCACTCCTGGGCCTCCTCGAAGCGGAAGCCGGCGCGCCGCTCGACCGAGATCACCTCGAGCCCGGGTGCCAGCTCCTCCAGGTAGTCGGCGGCGCCCGCCCGGCACTGGGCGCGGGCTGCCGCCGCGTCCTCCTCGGGGGCGAGGACCGCCTTCTCGATCTTGGCGTCGAATAGCTCGACCACGAGGTCGTCGACCTCGCCGGCGTCGAGCGCGCCCCCCTCGATCCGCGCCTGGAAGAAGTGGGAGATCGCATCGCCGACCACCGAGCCCATCACCAGGGAGAGCGTCATCGGTTCCCGCTCGCCGAGCAGGTGGTGCCTGCGGAAGGCCTCCGGGCATTTCTCGAAGGCGCGGATGCTCGCCACCGAGAGCGTCTCCAGCCGCCGGCGGTGCCCGTAGCGCCGCGCGGGCAGCCGCAGGGGCACCGAGAGCGCCCCGGCCGAGCGGGGCGACGGGGGCGGCGCGGTGAGGGCGGCGCTCATCGCCCGGTCCCGCCGGGGTCGGCGCCGCCGTCCTCTGCCTCCGGACCGACCGCCGACGAGGCCGGCGGGTCGGCCTGCCCCGCGCCTCCCCCGGCGGCCGCGTCGGGCGTACACGCGCGGGCGGCCGCCCGCCGGGCCCGCTCCCGGATCCAGCCGAAGATCGCCTGCGCCCGCAGGTCGACGCGGTCGGGGGCGTCGTGGCGGGAGATCCTGCAGAGGCGCTCGAGCTCGGCCGCGGTGACGCCCGCGGCGTCGGCTTCGCGCAGGGCGCCCGCCAGCTGCCGCGCCTGCGCGTCGGTGAGCCGGTCGGGCATCATGCCGAAGAGCGCCTCGGTCAGATCGCCCCGCACCCGCCCGTAGTCGGCGGAGCCGAGCACCTCGGCCAGCGTCTGGCGCGCCCGGGGCGCCGCCGGGGCGCCGCTCGGCTGCCCCGCCGGCGGGTCGACGATCACCCCCGCGGGCCCCTCGCCCGGCGGCGGGGGGGCAGGCACCGGCGCCGGTGCCTGCGGAGGCGGATAGGCGACCATCTCCGGCGGCGGCTCGGGTCCCGGGGCGGCGGCCGGCCCGCCTGGCACGTCCGCGGCCGCCGTCCCGGCGGGCGCCGGCGGCGGCAGCTCGATGCCCAGCTCCTCCACCGTGTAGAGGCCCGAGAGCTCGGCCGGGAAGGCCTTGCGGCGCGCGATCGCCTCCGAGCGGATGCTCAGCATGTGGGCGGGCATCCCGTCGACGGACCCCCACATCGCCCCGCTGCCCTCGACGCTGACCGGCGCGAAGTCCGACCAGTTGGCGGTGCCGGTGAACGGCCTCCGCGCGCCTTTCCTGTAGACCCGGACCCGGGCCGCGGTCGGGTGGTCCTCGCCAGCCCAGAAGTCGGTCCAGTTGCCCTCCCTGTCGCACCATTCGGGGTCGTCCTGGCCGTCGTCGGCCCCGGTCGACACCGAGCGGGCGCGCAGGCCGTCGATCGTCGTCACCGCCCGCATCACGCCGTCGTCCCAGCTGGCGTAGACCTGGCCCGTCAGCGGCTCGAGGCCGTAGAGCGCCGCTTCCATCAGGAAGCGGTCGACCTCCTCCTCGGTCGGCTCGACCCGACGGAAGACGCCGTCGGCGCCGGCCTCGCGTTTTCTCATCGTCGCCCTCACCGCGGCGCGGTAGCGCGCCGCGTCCTGGCGCTGCCCGTCGCCGTTGCGGGAGACGGGCTCGGCGGTCGTGTTCATCTGACCTCCTCTCCGGCGCGTGCCCGGGTGGACACGCTCCGAGGATCTGGGGCGCCCGCGGGCGCCGGGTTCTGGTCGTGGTGGTCGGGGGCGGGGTCCCGGAGGCCCGCCTCGGAGAGGAACCGCGAGGGCGCCGCCTCGCGGTTCCAACGGCGCGCCGAGCTCGAGAGGACGAGCGTCTCGCGGGCGCGCGTCAACGCCACGTAGGCGAGCCGCCGCTCCTCTTCGACGTCCCCGGACCGCAGGGAGCGCATCGAGGGCAGGACGTCCTCGTCCATGCCCGCCAGCCAGACGTGGCGGAACTCGAGGCCCTTGACCGCGTGCACGGTGCCGAGCGCGACCGCCTCGGCGGGTCGGCGCCTTTCGCCGGCGTGCAGGGTCAGCTCCTCGAGGAACTCGGCGAGCCGCGGCGCCCGGCCTTCCTCGGTGCAGAGGCGCTGGTAGGAGCGGGCGGCGCGGGAGACCTCCCGTACGCCCTCCAGGCGCCCGCCCGCCCGCCGCCCCATCTGCCTGAGTCGCTCCGGGATCCCCGAGGCGACGATGATCGCGTCGACCAGGTCCTTGAACTCGCGCGGCCGCCCCCCGAGGCGGCGGATCTCGGCCATCGAGGTGCCGAAGGCGGCGGCGGCCTCGCCCCGCTTGCCGGCGATCCCCGCCTCGGCGGGCACAAGGCAGACCGACTCGAGGCTGGCTCCCCGGCTCCTCGCGGCCCCAACGAGCGCCCGCACGCTGGCCGGGCCGAGCCCGGGGCGTGACTGCAGCGCCCGCGCGAAGGCCGCCGAGTTCCGCGGGTTGACGGTGAGCGCCAGCCAGGCCAGGGCGTCGCGTACGTCGGCGCGCTCGAACAGCGGGCGCTCCCCGAGCGTGACGTAGGGGATGCCGCGGGTCGCCAGCGCGACCTCCAGGTCGCCGCGGACCTTCAGCCCGCGCATCCGCACCAGGACGCCGAGCTCTCCCGGGGGCTCCCCGGCCCCGATGTGGCCCTGCGCCCAGACCGCGATCGCCTCGGCCTCGTCCTCCTCGGAGTCGTAGCGCTCGAAGACCGGGTCGGGGCCGACCCCCGAGGCCGCCTCGAGCGCCTTCTCGCGGCGCCTGACGTTGTGGGAGATGAGCCGCAGGGCGCAGTCGACGATGCCCGCGTGCGAGCGGTAGTTGCGGCGCAGGACGATCGCCCGCGCCGCCGGGAACCAGCGCTCGAAGGCGACCGTGAACTCGGGGTCGGCGCCGCGGAAGGCGTAGATCACCTGGTCGTCGTCGGCGACCACGGTCAGCCCGGCGCCGTCCGGGACCAGGAGGCGCACCATCGCGAACTGCGCCTCGGAGACGTCGTGGAACTCGTCGACCAGGAGCGCCCTCACCCCGGCCCGCCAGCCGGCCGCCACGCGGGCGTCGGAGAGGACGATCACCGCGGCGCGCAGGAGGCCCTCGAAGTCGAGCGCGTTGGCCGCCGCCAGCTCGGCCTCATAGATGTCGAAGGCCCGAGCCGCCGCCGCCTCCCCGCGCACGCTCCAGAGCGCCGCGTCCTCGAGGTTGGCCTTCGCCGTCGCGATCCGCCGCACCAGCTCGACCGGGTCGACCTCCGCCTCGGCCTGCTCGACCGCGGCGCGGGCGACGAGCAGCTGGTCGTCGGCGTCGAAGATCGAGAAGCGCGAGTCGAGCCCGACCGACTGGGCGTGGCGCCGCACCACCTGCGCCGCGAGGGCGTGGATGGTCGAGATCCGCACCCCCCGGGAGCCCTCGCCGAGCCCGGCCTCGACCCGCTCGGACATCTCCTTCACGGCTTCGTTGGTGAAGGTGATCGCGACGACCTCGGTCGGGGCGAGGCGGCCGCCCCTGACCAGGTGGATGATCCGCTGGGTCAGGACCCGGGTCTTGCCCGCGCCCGGCCCGGCGACGATCAGCAGCGGGTGCTCGAGCGGTGCGTGGACCGCCTCCCCCTGCTCGGGGTCGAGACCGGGACCTTCGGTCCCCGCCGGGGTCCCGGCGACGCGGGTCGCATCCGGGGGTGCCTCGGTCGCGTTGGCCATCCGACCTCCTCTCTCCCGCTCGACGGACCCACGCCCGTCACGCGGGCCGTCCCCTGAGCGCGACCGGCGCCGGGGTGGCCGGCGCCAGAGGGCGGCGGGGCCGCCGGCGGGCCACGCAGAGGACGCTGCGGCGCGGACGCGGCGGGTCCCGGCGCGTTGCGTCACCCGGTGAGCCGGGCGGCCGGGGCGCCGGCTCCGGCGCGGCCGCGCCGTCCCACTCGAGCGTCAGCTCGATCGCCCGTGGCGCCTCGCGCCCCGCCTCGCCCGCCAGGGCGCCCGGCAGCCAGTCGGCCACCGCGTCGGCCATCTCGGCGAAACAGGCGGCGAGCGACGTCCCGGCGACCTCGGCGAAGGCGTCACCGCCACGCCCGTCGTGGTAGAGCGCGAATGCGCTCATCGTGAATTCATCATGGACTTCCATCTGTCTCCTCTCCCGTCAACCGCGACGACCCCCGCCGGAGTCCGAGCCGGCGATCGAGAGCACCGCGGGTACGACTTTCACCGTCATCGCCGAACCCAGGCGACGCCCGCCACGAGCCTGGTCCGTGTGAAGGTGCCGACCGAGGAGGCGGCGAGGTAGCCGAGCAGCTCGAGCCGGGTGAGGGCGGTCGCCGCGCGGGCCGAGGTCAGCCCGGTGGCGCTCGAGACGGCGTCGGCGCCGGCGGCGCCGGCCTCCACGGCGGCGAGGACCGCGGCCTGCTCGGGGTCGAGCGGCGGGCCGCCCCGCAGACGCGGGCGGACGCCGGCGCCGAGCATCGCGTCGAGCACGTCCTCGGCGTCGCGGACGACGCGGGCGCCGCCGGCGAGCAGCTCGTTCGGCCCGGCCGAGGCGCGCGAGGTGACCGGGCCGGGGACGGCGCCGAGGTCGCGGCCCAGCTCGGCGGCGAGGTCGGCGGTGATCAGCGAGCCGGAGCGGGCGGCCGCCTCGACCACCACGGTCATCCCGGCGAGACCCGCCATAACGCGGTTGCGTGCCGGGAAGCTCCAGCGCCACGGCGTCGCCCCCGGGGGCAGCTCGGAGATCACCGCGCCGGTCTCGGCGATCCGCGCCCAGAGCGAGCGGTTCGCCGCCGGATAGGAGGTGTCGGGGCCGCAGCCGAGCACGGCGATCGTCGGCCCGCCCGCGTCGATCGCGCCGCGGTGGGCGCAGGCGTCGATGCCGAAGGCGAGTCCGCTGACCACGATCATGTCCGCCGCGGTCAGCTCCCGCCCGAGGTCGCGGGCCACCTGTCGCCCGTAGCCGCTGGCGCGGCGCGAGCCGACCACGGTCACCGCCGACTCCGGCTCGAGGTCTTCGAGGAGCGCCAGGTCGCCGCGACCGATCAACGCCCACGGGGCGTCGGTCGCGTCGGCGAGACCCGGCGGATAGCGGTCGTCGTGACGGCAGATCGCCCAGCACCCGGCGTCGGCCAGCTTCTCGGCGAACCACGGCTCCTCGCGGGCCTCCAGGTCCGCGATCAGCCGCTCGCCGTCGTTCGGCGCGACGAGCTCGACCAGGTCTGAGTTGCCGAGCCGCAGCAGTTCCGGCGAGCGGCTGCCGACCGACCCGGTCGCCACCATCTCGATGTAGGGGCCGAGGGCGGCGAGGAGCCAGGAGCGGCGCAGGCAATCGACGCAGGCCCGCGGCTCGGATGGGCGCGGATCAGACACGGTCCCTCCTTCGTAGTTGCAGCGCCTGCGCCATCTCCTCCTCGCCGATCCGCTCGAGCAAGGCGAGGTCGGCGACGGTGCGGGCGAGGCGCAGCGCGCGGTCGTGGGCGCGGCCGCTGAGGCGGCGGCGCGAGTAGAGGTCGGCGAGGAGCGAGGCGGCGCCGGGGTCGAGGTCGCAGTCGCGCGCCTCTGCCGGGGTCATCTCGGCGTTGCAGCGTCCCGGGCCGAGCCGCGCTTCCTGGCGCTCGCGCGCCGCGCAGACCCGGTCGCGGACCGCCGCGGACGATTCCCCGGGCGGCCCACCGATCTCCGCGGCGCCCGGCCGGGAGACGGCGACGAGCAGGTCGATCCGGTCGGCGAGCGCGCCGCTCAGCTTGCCCTGGTAGCGCCGGATCTGGGCGGCGAGACAGGTGCAGTCGGGGTCGTCCTCGCCGCGCCCGCAGGGGCAGGGGTTGGAGGCGGCGACAAGCATGAAGCGGCACGGCAGCCGCCGCCTCCCGGACGTCTTGACGATCACCACCTCGCCGTCCTCGAGCGGTGCCCGCAGCCCCTCCAGCACCTCGCGGCGGAACTCGCAGAGCTCGTCGAGGAAGAGAACACCGCGGTGAGCCAGCGTCGCCTCGCCGGGTCGCGGTGGGGTACCACCGCCGATCAGCCCGGCGGCGCTGATCGTGTGGTGCGGGGCGCGGAAGGGGCGACCGGCCGGCAGCCCGGCGCCGAGCCGCCCCGTGGCGCTGAGGATCCTCGCCACCTCGAGCGCCTCGACGTCGCGCAGCGGCGGCAGGATCGAGGGCAGCCGACTCGCGGCCAGTGACTTCCCGGCCCCGGGCGGCCCGACCATGAGCAGGCTGTGGCCGCCGGCGGCGGCGACCTCGAGTGCGTGGCGCAGGTGCGACTGGCCGCGCAGGTCGGCGAGGTCCGGCGCCCCGGCCGCCGCCCCGAGCAGCAACGGGAGCGGCTCCGGTCCGGGCTCCCGCTCCCCGTCGGCCAGCGCCGGCAGCCCCGCCAGGCTCCGCAGCGGCACCACCTCGACCCCGCCCGCGAGCGCCGCCTCGGGCCCGTTCTCGGCGGGCAGGACGACCGCCTCCACCCCGCGCTCGCGCGCGGCCTGGGCGATCGCCAGCGCCCCGTTGACCGGCCGCACCTGTCCGTCGAGCGCCAGCTCCCCGACCAGCACGAAGCGGTCGAGGTCCTCCCATGCCAACTGCCCCGAGGCGAGGAGGATGGCCGCGGCGATCGGCAGGTCCATCCCCGGGCCCGCCCTGCGCAGGCTCGCGGGGGCCAGGTTGACCACGATCCGCTGCAGCGGGAACTCGAAGCCGCAGTTGACAAGCGCCGCCCGCACCCGCTCGCGCGCCTCGCGCACGGCGGCGTCGGGCAGGCCGACGATCGTGAAGCCGGGCAGGCCGCGGTGGACGTCGGCCTCGACCCGGACGGGCCGGGCCGAGATGCCCTCGAGGCTCGCCGATCTGACGCCGATCATCGACCGACCTCCGTCGGGCGCCTCGTGCTCCACTTGCTGCCGGCGAACCAGGCGACCAGCGCCGGGGGCAAGCCCTCGACCTCCCCCGCCGGGAGCGCCCCGAACATCGCCCGTCGCTCGGCGACCCAGTCCTGTCGGCGGGCCATCAACGCGACGGCGAGGCCGCGGTCGAGCAGCTCGAAGAGAAGCGGGGCGGCGAGCGCCCGGCCGATCCCCGGCTCGCTCAGGATGAGCGCCGCCGCGATCCGGGAGGCGACCGGTGCCCCCATGAGGGACCTCAGCCCCTCCTGCTCGCAGTGGACCACGATCGCGGTGCGCGGGAGCAGGTCGAGGGCCGCGCCGAGCGACGCGATCCCGGCCGGATCCGTGCGGACCGCGGCGTGGCAGACCCCGCCGCGGGCGCCGACGGCGGCTCCGGGGAGGGCCGCCGCCAGCCGGTCCTCGATCCTCTTCGCCGCGGCGCTCGCGAGCAGCGTCGGCCGCGGCCGACAGCCGCCGACGTCGAGGAGGAGCGGCGACCGCGCGGCACCGACTCCGGCGCACGCCAGGGCCGCCGCGGCGGCCCGGCCGCCCTCGGCCCTGCCGATCGCGCTGACCAACACCACCGGGCGGGTGGAGTCCTCCCCGGCCGGCACGCCGTCCCCCGCAGCTCCCCTACCGGCGCCGACGGGGCCGCCGGCCTCGCCGGGCAGGGTCGAGGCGGGCCTCATGCCGCCCTACCTTTCGTAGTCAGCGAGGCAGGGATGTCCTCGGGCAGCGGCAGGTTCCCGCCCGTCGACGCGTCGACCCCCGCGATCACGCAGGGACCTCCGGTCCGGTCGCCGGGGAAGGGGGACTCGCCGAGCAGCACGGTCGCCGCCTCGTCGGGGGCCGGCGAGCGCTTCCCCGTTTCGTTTATGTAGGCGACGGCGTCCTCGCGCCCCGGCAACGGGACGCTCTCGATGGACCCGCCGACGTGGCGCTCCAGGTCGGCGAGGCCGTCCTGCTCGATCAGCTCCGGGTCCCCGCGCTCGGGGATCAGGATTGCCTTCATCTCGATTCCTCCTTCAGTTGATGGTTCGTCCGTCGCCCGCGGGCCCGGCCTGCGGGCCGCGCCCGGAGGGCTTGCGGGCCTAGCCGAGCACGAGCTGCTCGTGCTCGGCGGCCCGCCAGGCGTCCGCGAAGCCCGGTCGCGCCTTCGCCTCGGCGCCGGCCGGACCGGCGACCAGGAAGTGCTCGCGCCGCGGCAGCGTCGGCCCCGCCCGCAGGCGGTAGACGCGGGCGATCCCGTCGGCGCCGTCGACCTCGCCCCGCCGCCTCAGGAGCGACTCGCACCGGCGGCGGCTACCGGTGCCCAGCACCCGCAGCTCCCGGTAGACGGTTCCGACCTTCCCGGGCTCGCCCGTCCTCGGCAGCCAGACCCGCCTCACCTCATAGACCGAGTGGGGCGCCGCCTCCAGGCGCTCCTCGAAGGCGGCCGCGATCGCGGGGCGCTCGGCGGCGATCAGTCGCTCGAGCCGCTCGCCGGCGATCAGACCGCCGCGGGGGTTCAGGCAGAGCGAGCGCCGCTCCAGCATCAGCGCCTCGAGGGCGCTCTCGGGGCGCGTGTCGAACCGCGACAGCGACCGCGCGCGACCGGCCCGGCTGGTCAACGCGAACGGGCAGTAGACGCAGGCCGACTTCGGCCAGTCCGCGACGCCGGTCACCTGCTCGATGTGGCGCCGGCAGGCGTCGCGGTCCCAGCCCCATTCGATCAGCGGGAACTCGGCCCGCCGACCGGCGGAGTCGTACTCGCTCGCCCGCCGTGCCCGGCCGGCCTCGGCGGCGCCGAAGCCGAACGCCAACCTGCCCGGCATCCTCCCGGCGCAGCGCTCGGCGCGCCCGACCTCGCCGCTCTCATAGCCGAAGGCGTGGCGGGTCGCCTCGGGGGCGTTGCGGGCGAGGTAGGTGTCGATCACCCAGCCCTTGAACTTCATCGAGCAGAGGCGGTTGCCGCCCGTCTGCGGGACGGTCCCCGCGGCCGTCATCTCCTCGGAGAGCCTGTAGGCCCCGGCGAGGTGGAGTCGCTCCGCGCCCACGCTGTCCTCGAGGACGACGATGCCCTCGGCCTGGCGCCGGCCCCCGCGGGCGACCTGGGCGTAGCGGACCCCGGCGTCGCGCAGACGGGGGAGGACGTGGGCCTCGACCAGGGCGCCGGTCAGCGGCCACTCGTCCCCGGTCATCGCGGTGACGACCAGGAGCTCGGAGAGCGGGAAGTCCCGGCACCCGGGCTCCTCGAGCCAGCGCAGCAGGAGCGCGGTGCTGTCGACCCCGAGGCCGTAGGAGAGGACGACGCTCACGGGCGGTCGCCCGGGGAGCGCTCCGCCGCCCCCGTCCTCACCGACCCCGGCGCCGCGATCGCGCGTCCGGCGACGGCGACGCAGCGCCGACAGCTCGGGACCCGGTCCTCACCCCCGCGGGCGAGGCCCCAGAAGCGCCGGCGCGGTCTGCAGAGCGCGTCGCCCGCGGACCGCAGGATCCGCCCGATCCGCACCTCCTGCTCGACGACGAGGTGGTCTCCGCCGCCGTGGGTGGCGGTCTCCCGCGGCGTGTAGGCGTGCTCGATGTGGGCCCGGAAGGGGAGTTCGCCGAGCAGCTCCCCGTCGCCCCGCCCGGGGCGTGTGTCGTCCATCGTCACTCCATCTCCCTCCGTCTCCTCAGGCACCGCTCCGGTGCCGGTCGCGGACTCGACGGCGGCCGCGCGGACGAGCCGGCGGCGGCGCATGCGAGGACCGATCAGGACCTCCTCCTGAACCCGTGGCGCCCGACCTCGTAGGTCAGGCTGCGACCCTCGACCGTCAGGAAGCCCGCCCGGCCGAGGGCCCGCAGCACCAGGTGGAGCGGGACGCTCAGGGCGATCAGGATCCCCGCGAGGACGATCCCGAGGCCCGCGACGACCACGCCGAGGGCGACCGCGATCACCGCGATCACCGCGCGCAGGGTCGGGCTCCCGACCTCGCGGCCCATCCAGGTCACCTCGTATTCGACGTCCCGCCCGCCGACCCGCAGCCGCCCGGGTCGGTCGGTCTCCTCCCCCCGCGGACACCTGGGGAGCCGCGGATCGCGCCCGGCCGCGGTCACCGTGGGTCCCCGCGGCGCCTGGGCCCGCTCGACCCGTTCAACTCGTCGCAGGCACCCTGGGCCTGCGGGCGGCTGCCCCAGACGTCGGCGCGAAGGGTGTCGGTCGCGCTGTCGAGGATCTGGAACCCCTCGCCGGTGACCTCCACCACGTGGCGCGCGGTCTCCTCGGCGCGATAGCGCGCCCCGCGCTCCTCGAGCACCGACCAGTCGAGGTCGAGCTCGTCGGCGAGGTGGTGGAGGTCGCAGAGCAGTTCGGCGATCGAGTCCTCGGCGTGCTCTCGGTCGTGCGGGCGCGTCGGGCGCCGACCGCCCGCCTCCGCCGGGCCGAGGTAGGCGCCGAGCGCCAGGGCCGCCCGGTCGCGGCGGGGGTCCTCGGCGGGTAGGCCGGTCGGCGCGCGGTCCCGGTCGAAGGTGGGCTCTCTCGATCGATCGTCGTCTCGCATCCGGCTCCTTCCCCTCCGCTCGATCCGCGGGGTGGCTTCTGGCGTCCTCCGGCCGGCGACGCGCGCCGCGCCGGCGACCTCCTCCCTCACGCGGCCCCGGGGCCCCGCGCCCCCGGTGCCTCCTCGGCGTCCCGATCGGGCGCCGCCCCTCGACCCCCGAGCCCGACGCCGCCCGCGAAGGAGCCGGTGCGCAGGGCGCGTGCCACCTCCCGCTCGTGCTCGGCCCGCCGCGCAGGGGTCGCAAGCGGACCGCGGGCGTAGATGTCGAGCGCCCGCACGTAGCCCTCCGGCTCGTCGAAGACCCGGACGCCGAGGTCGCCTTCGCAGTAGTCGATCATCGCCCGGCCGACGTCGTCGGCCAGGGAGAACGAGTACGGCCACTCGCCCCCGTCGGGCAGCAGCCGTATGTGACCGCCCGGCGTCCAGGCGCCGAGGGCGGCGACCAACTCGTACCCGTCGCCGAGCACGAAGCCGGCGTGGAAGCTGTGGTCGGCGCGCCGACCGCTGCGCCAGGCGCCCGCAGTCTCGCCCTCCGCCACGCAGAGCCGCGCGATCACCCGCTCGGCGTTGACGCCGCGGCGCCCCAGGAGCACGTCCTCATCGGCGCCCAGGCGCTCCCGCTCCTCCCCCTCCTCGTCGAGGAAGGTGATCTCGACCGCGGCGGTCCCCGGCAGCGCCCGCGCGTCGGCGACGACCGCGAAGCGGCCGAGCCCGCGGGACCAGGCGACATCGGTACGCCGCAGATCCCCGGCCCTCACCGGGGTCGCTTCCTTGTCCATCGGAACTCCTCTCGTCTCGGTTGCGCCCCGACCGCACGGTCAGGGGCGTGGCTCTGGCGCCGGCCGACGGCTTATCGGCACCCCGGCGACTCGACCGGGGTCCCGGCGCGGTGCGCCGGGCCGGACCGCTCGGAGGCGCTCTTCCTCTCGTTCCAGGTAGCCGGCGAGCACTTCGGCGGACGGCGCGGGCTCGGGGTCTTCGGAGATGTGCCGGCGGACGGCGCCCGAGACGCCCGCCTCCACGATCCCCGCCGCGGCGAAGAGGCCGATCCGGTTCCAACCGGCGTCCTGGGGGTCGACGATCGAGGCGGCGACGCGGCGCATCTCGTCCGCGTCGCCGGGCTCCGCCCTCGGCCTGCCGGGCTCGCCTCTCATGCGATCAGCCCGGCGAACGCCGCTCGGCGGAGTCGACGGGCAGCGAGCAGCGGTAGACCCGGAACGGGGCCTTGAATTCGACCCCGTTGTGGGCGCGGTGCGCGTCGTGATGGAAGATCCAGGCATCGCCTTCACGCGTCTCCCCGGTGTCGGTCAGCGTCTCCTCGGAGACCCCGGGATGCAGGCTGCCCGAGAAGCTCGCCCCGGAGGGCCCGAGGTAGAAGCGCCCGCCGTCGGAGGTCTGCATGCTCGCCGGCCACCTGTCGCCTGCGGGCCAGGCGTAGCTGATCCGCCGCTCGGTGCCGTCGGCGAAGACGACGAAGTCGCCGACCCGCGGCCCCGTCCGCGCGTCGAGGAGCGCCATGCGCTCGTCGACGATCGCCCGGTCACGATCGTCGAGGAATCGTTCGGCCCGCGTTCCGTCCTCGGTCGCGACCCGGCGCACCAGATACTTGCGGTCGAGGCTCCGCTCGACCGTCGGCGCCCCCCTCTCCCCGCGGCCACCCTCGAGGTCGCTCATCGTTGAACCCCTTTCTCCGTGGGTCGGTCCCGGCGGGCCGGGTCGTCGACCATCCGCACGGCGCCCTCCGCCACGCCCGCGACCAGGAGCGCGGGGTGGTCGGACAGCGCCATCTCTTCGGCCTCCGTCGGGTCGGCGGCCTCGTACACCCCGGCGAAGCGGTTCTCCCGGCCGCCGTCATGGAGACCGATCACCGTGAACGTCCTCGTCGGCCGGCCGCTCCGGTGCCGTGCGCGCCGCTCGACCACCAGGTCGTGGACGAGGTAGAGCGTCATCGAGTGAAGGTGCGGCGGCACCTCCCCCCGCGTCGCGACCACCACCCGGCAGCGACCCTCCGGGACGGGCGCGGCGTCGAGCACCTCCCGGGAGGACTCGGTCCCGTCCTCGCGGACGACGCGGAGGAGGTTGCCGCGCTCCACCACGCGGGCCGGCACGTGTTCGGTCGTGGCCGCCGGGATGCGCCGCTCGACCTGCACGTCGGCCTTGTAGGACCCGTGCCCTCCCTCCCAGGTCATCTCCAGCCTGCCCTCGTGGGGCCGCACCGAGACCAGGGCGCGGAACGGCCTGACGAACCTGGTCCGGAATTCGTCCCCGACCTCCAGCTGACCGACGCGGACCGTCTCGACCAGGTTCGGCCCGAGTGCGTCGCGGAGGATCTCGCCGGGATCGCTATCTGCGTTGCTCATCGCTCGTCTCCTCTCGTCCTGCCGGGCGTCCCTCCCCGGGGCCCGGCCTGCGGTTCAGGCGGCGGGCGGGCGGGTCATCGGCAGTCGCGTGCCGCCGACGCTCGCCTCGACCCGTTCGCAGATCGCCTCGTGCTCGGCCCGCGCCCGCCCCGGGTCGAAGGCGAGGCCGCCGCCGAAGGCGTCGACCTCGGGGCCGTCCTCCCCCCAGGTGACCGTCGTCTCGTAGGCGCCCGGGCGCACCTCCGCCGTGGTCACCATGTAGGGGCCCACGGCGGTCCTCTCCCAGTGGCGCGTCAGGAAGAAGCGGACCGCCTCCCCGATCGGCCTCAGCGCGATCGCCACCACCTCCTCCGGCTCCCTCGGCGCTCAACCGAGGACCGGGAGCGGCGCCGGGCGACCGGCGGCGGAGGCGTGGACGCGCCGGGCGGCGGAGGCGAGCGCCGGCCTGGCCCCCAGCAAGGCCCGCAGCTCGCGGCCGCGCAGATCGGCGAGGAGCGCGAGCGCCGCCGCCTCGGTCGGGTCGGGCGCCGCGGCGATCGCCCGGCGGAAGCCCCGCCCGCGGGCGCCGCGTCTCC
>DASZUW010000177.1:0-2475 GCA_035547475.1 Solirubrobacterales bacterium | reverse complement strand
CTCCATCGTCAGCGCCGAGTTCAGCTCGTTGCCGCCGCCGCGGCCGAAGATGCCGCCGATCAGCGAGGCGATCGCGATCACGTCGGTCGGTTTCCACGGTTCCATCGGCTTGTTGACGAAGGCGTACTCGGCCGGCTTCAGCTTCGGGTTGAGGTTGGCGGCGGCGATGTAGGCGTTGATGCCTTCGACGTAGGCGTTCAGGTCTTCGACCGCCTGCTTGCCCGCCGCGCCCCTCTCGCTTTCCATCGCCTTGATCTGGCCTTCGAGATCGGCTTCGGTGTAGGGCGCGAAGCCCCACTGGCCGGCGTCGGCTTCGGCGTTCGAGCCGCCGAGGAACGAGGCCAGTTCCGCGCGGCCGGTGTGCCGCAGGACGTCCATCAAAAAGAGGCGGTCGCTCGCCCCCGCGTACCCGGCGCCGAACATCGTGTCGGCGCGCGTTTCGCCGTAGATGTGGGGCACGCCATAGGCCTTGTCGCGGACGATCGTCACCCCCGGTTTCGGTTCGACCGTCGATTCGACTTCGTTCGGCGGCACGCCGAAGGTCGCGTCCTTGAAGTAGTTGCCGACCGTTTCGTCGGTCAGCGTCGGCGCGCCGTAGAGCAGGTTTTCGTAGAGCGGCTGCTGGTCGGCGAAGTGCGGCGGGATCGTCTTCGACGATTTGAAGCCGAGCACCTGTTCAAGGTTGTCGAGGCCGTTCTCCCCCGGCGGCAGCACGTTGCGGAAGCCGCCCGCGTCGTTCGTCCCGTAGGGCTGGACCGCGCCTGCCGCCGCCGAGCCGGCGAAGGCGATCGCGCCGACTACGAGGCAGGCGGATACGGATAGGACCGCGCGCAGCGAACGACTACCAAGAACATCCACAGCGACCTCCTCCAACTGTTCCCTGGCAGCCTCCCGAGCCGCCGGGCCAGCATACCTGCTCGGCCGGGCCGCTACTCGGACTCGTGCCAGGGCGTGAGGACGCGCGGGCCGTCGGGAGTGACCGCGACCGTGAACTCGAAGTGCGCGGCGAGGCTGCCGTCCTCGGAGAAGACCGACCACCCGTCGTCCCCCATCCGCACCAGCGGCCCCCCGGCGTTCACCATCGGCTCGATCGCCAGCACCGTGCCGACCTCGAGCTCCGGCCCGCGGCCGGCCTCGCCGAAGTTCGGCACCTGCGGCTCCTCGTGCATCTCGCGACCGATCCCGTGCCCGACCAAGGTGCGGATCACCGACAGCCCGTTCGACTCGACCGAGCGCTGGATCGCGTGCGAGACGTCGCCGAGGTGGTTGCCGGCGACCATCTGCTCGACCCCGTCGAAGAGCGCGTTGCGGGTCACCTCGAGCAGGTTCTTCGCCTCGGTCGAGACCGGCCCGATCGGCACCGTCACCGCGGCGTCGGCGACCCAGCCGTCCTTGGTCACGCCGACGTCGATCGAGAGGATGTCGCCGCGCTTGCATTCGTAGGCGTCGGGGATGCCGTGGACGACCATCGAGTTCGGCGACGCGCAGATCGACCCGGGGAAGCCGCGGTAGCCCTTGAACGAGGGCGTCGCGCCCTGCGAGCGGATGAACTTCTCCGCCGCCTCGTCCAGTTCCAGCGTCGTGATCCCCGGCCGCGCTTTCGCTTTGAGCATCTTCAGCGTGCGGACCAGGATGTCGCCGGCGGCGGCCATCTGGTCGACCTGCTCGGGGGTCTTGCGGATGATCATGCGGTACACGTTAGACAGGGTAGCCGGGGGCGATGCTCAGACCGCGCCGTCGCTCTCCAGCCGCATCGTGGCGAGGGTCCGGCGCAGCTCCTCGGTGACCTCGTCGGGGTCGCGCTCCCCGTCGACGCGCCGCAGCACGCCGCGGTCGTCGTAGTAGGTGACGAGCGGCTCGGTCTTCTCGTGGTAGGTCGCGAGGCGCTTGCGGATGACCTCCGGCTTGTCGTCGTCGCGCACGACCAGCGGCGAGCCGTCGATGTCGCAGACGCCCTCCCGCTCCGGCGGGTTGAAGTCGACGTGGAAGACGTGGCCGTTCGCCTCGCAGGTGCGCCGGCCGCCCAGCCGTCTGACCACCTCGTCGTCGGAGACGTCGATCAGGAGCACCGCGCTCACCGCGCGCCCCAGCTCCTCCAACTTCGCGTCCAGCGCCTCCGCCTGCGGGGTCGTCCGCGGGAACCCGTCGAGGATGAAGCCGTCGCGCGCCTCCGCGGAGTCGATCCGCTCGGCGATCACGCCGACGATCACCTCGTCGGGCACCAGATCGCCCCGGTCCATGTACTCCTTGGCGCTCCGACCAAGCTCCGTCTGGTCGCGGACCGCGCCGCGCAATATGTCGCCGGTCGCGTAGTACGGCAGCCGCAGGTCTTCGTTGAGGCGCTCGCCCTGCGTCCCCTTACCGGAGCCAGGAGGGCCGAGCAGGACAAGGTTCAGCTCAGGCATCCGCCAAGCCTATGCCAACTGAGGGTGGGGCGGGTGACGGGCGGCCGGCGGAGGGCGGGCGGCCGTCCGA
>DASZUW010000176.1:0-4697 GCA_035547475.1 Solirubrobacterales bacterium | reverse complement strand
CTGGAGAAGGCGCTGAAGGAGGTCGCGGCCGACTACGACTTCGTCTGCATCGACACGCCGCCGAGCCTCGGCCTGCTGACGATCAACGCGCTGACCGCGGCGAACAAAGTGATCGTCCCCGTCCAGTGCGAGTATCTGTCGATGCGCGGGCTGGTCCAGCTGCAGAACACGCTGAGGATGATCCAGGAGAACCTCAACCCAGACGTCCACATCGAGGGCATCCTGCCGACGATGCTGGACACGCGGACCATCCACGCCAAGGAGGCCGTCGAGATCCTCGAGGAGAACTTCGGCGACCTCGTCTTCGAATCCCGGATCCGCAAGGCGATCAAATTCGCCGAGGCGCCCGTCAAGGGCTCCAGCGTGCTCAAGTACGATTCAGACTCGAGCGCCGCGAACTACTACCGGGAGCTGGCGAAGGAGGTCCTGGCGAATGGCTCGGCGTAACAAAAGGGCATCGATGCGCGAGGGTCCCCTCGCCGACCTGTTCCGCTCCACCGGGGCGGACGCTCCCGAGGACCCGCCGGAGGCCCCGCGTCCCGGCAAAGGCCCGCGCTACGGCCGCGAGGATCCCGCCGAGGCGAAAAAGGCCGAAGCCGAGGCCGCGCCGGTGGAACCGAGCGCGCCGGCGACGCCGGCCGCCGCGAGCACCTTCTTCGACCAAGAAAGCGAGCCCGAGGCGCCGCCGCGCGAGCCCGCCGCCCGCGAGCCGGAGCCGCCCGCGCCGCGCCGCGTCGACCCGCCGCAGTCCAGCGAGCCCGCGCCCGAGCGCCTGAAACGGGTCTTCGCCGCGGAGCCGCGTCCGCGCGACCCGCGCGAGGACTTCCTGCAGACGCCCCGCTACGGGCGCGAGGAGCCCGCCTACGAGGCGCCCGGTTCCGGTGAACCGCACCAGCCGGTGATCAAGGTCGTCGGCGTCGGCGGGGCCGGCGTCAACGCGGTCAACCGGATGGTCGACGCCCGCATCCCCGGGGTCGAGTTCATGGCGGTCAACACCGACCTGCAGTCGCTGCAGCTCTGCGTCGCCGACGTCACCGTCCACATCGGCGACGAGCAGACGCGCGGGCTCGGCGCCGGCGCCGACGCCGCGGTCGGCCACCGCTCCGCCTTCGAGGAGCAGGACAAGATCAAGCGCCTGCTGAAGGGCTCCGACATGGTCTTCGTCGCCGCCGGCGCGGGTGGTGGCACCGGGACCGGCGCGGCCCCGGTCGTGGCCCGCCTCGCCCGCGAGGTCGGCGCGCTCACGGTCGGGATCGTCACCAAACCGTTCACCTTCGAGGGCAACAAGCGGGCGGGCCAGGCCGCCAAAGGGATCGAAGAGCTCGCCGCCGAGGTCGACACGCTGATCGTCGTGCCGAACGACCGCCTGCTCGAGGTGCTCGACCAGCAGACCTCGATGGTGGAGGCCTTCCAGGTCGCCGACGACGTGCTGCGCCAGGGCGTCCAGGGCATCTCCGACCTGGTGACGCTGCCCGCGGTGATCAACCTCGACTTCGCCGACGTGCGGACGATCATGTCCGACGCGGGGCGGGCGCTGCTCGGGATCGGTATGGCGCACGGCGAAGGCCGCGCGATCCTCGCCGCCGAAAAAGCGATCTCCTCGCCGCTGCTGGAGACGTCGATGGACGGCGCCCGCTCGATCCTGCTGTCGATCACCGGCGGCGCCGACCTCTCGCTGGTCGAGGTCTCCGAGGCCGCCAAGGTCGTCGGCGAGGCGGCCCACCCGGACGCGAACATCATCTTCGGCGCGAACGTCGACGACGACCTCTCCGACCAGGTCTGGGTGACGGTCGTCGCCACCCGCTTCGACGGCCGCGGCGCGCCGCGGCGGCCGGCCCCGCAGGAACCGACGATCCGGCGCACCAAAGACATGGGCCGCGGCCGGCCGCCGGAGACCGGGCGGTCGAGCGGCGACACGCTCGGCATCGACGTCCCAGAGTTCCTGCCGGGCTGACGGCCGGCCGCGCGGATCGGGCGGTGGCGGGACGGGGGGAGAGGGGACGCTGACGTGCCCGGCGTCGTCGCGGCCGGGCATCCGGAGAGCGCCGAGGCCGGCGCGGCGGTGCTGCGGGCCGGGGGCAACGCGGTGGACGCGGCGGTCGGGGCGGTGCTGGCGTCGTTCGCGGTCGAGTCGCCGCTGACCGGGCTCGGGGCGGGCGGCTACATGACCGTCCACGCGCGCGGGGAGACGACGGTGCTCGACTTCTTCGTCGCCGCGCCGGGGCTCGACGGCACTCCGCGCACGGCCGAGCTGGCGCCGGTCGACGTCGTCTTCGACGCCGAGACCGTGCAGACGTTCTACGTCGGGCCGGTCTCCTGCGGGGTGCCGGGGACGCCCGCGGGGCTGGCGGAGGCGCTGCGGCGGTTCGGCTCGATGCCGCTGGGGGAGCTGGTGAAGCCCGCGATCCGCCTCGCCCGCGAGGGCGCCCCGGTGAACCACGAGCAGGCCTACATCCTCGCGATCCTGGCGCCGATCCACGAGCGCCTGCCGGGGACGCGGGAGCTCTACGCGCCCGCGGGGCGGACGCTGCGCGAGGGGGAGACGTTCCGCTTCCCGGAGCTCGCCGAGGCGCTCGAACGCCTCGCCGACGAGGGCGTCGTGCCGTTCTACCGCGGCGAGGTCGGGGCGGCGCTGTCGGACTTCGTGGTCGAGCACGGC
This sequence comes from Solirubrobacterales bacterium, assembly GCA_035547475.1. Taxonomy (GTDB): domain Bacteria; phylum Actinomycetota; class Thermoleophilia; order Solirubrobacterales; family 70-9; genus VAYN01. The sequence goes on along the minus strand of DASZUW010000176.1, from coordinate 2,038 downwards.
GGCACGCTCGGGCGCGGTGACCTCGCCGCCTACGCGGCGATCGAGCGGGCGCCGGCGCGGGCGCGCTTCCGCGGCTGCGAGGTGCTGACCAACCCGCCGCCCTCCGCCGGCGGCACGCTGATCGCCTACGCGCTGGACCGCCTGGAGCGGCTCGGCCCGGTCAGCGGCCCCGAGGAGCTCGTCGCCGCGATGGAGGCCGCCAACGCCCACCGTGCCGACCTCCTCGGCTCCACCACCCACATCTCGGCGATGGACGCCGAAGGGACCTGCGTCGCGGTCACCTGCTCGAACGGCTCCGGCTCCGGCGTGCTGGTGCCCGGGACCGGCGTGATCCTCAACAACAGGCTGGGCGTGGTGGACCTGAACCCCGGCGGGTTCCACCGGAGCCCGCCGGGCGAGCGGGTGCCCTCGATGATGTCGCCGACCGTGGTCCTCCGCGACGGCGAGGTGATCCTCGCGGTCGGCAGCGCCGGCTCCAACCGGATCCGCTCGGCGATCCTGCAGACCGTCGTGCGCGTGGTCGAGCAGGGGATGGACCCCGGCGAGGCGATCGCGGCGCCGCGCCTGCACTTCGAGGCGGGCGTGGTCCAGGCGGAGCCGGGGATCGACGAGGCGGCCCTCGCGCGCCTGGAGGCGCGCGGCCTCGCGGTCGCGCGCCGCCCGGAGATCAACCTCTTCTTCGGCGGCGTCCAGGCGGTCGCCCGCGACCCGGCGACCGGCGCCCTCAGCGGCGGCGGCGACCCGCGGCGCGGCGGCGCCGTCGCCTACGGTTAATTTCAAGAGCGTGGCGCACGGCACGGACATCGACTTCGCGGCCGCCGGCCTCCTCGACGACCTCGAGGGAGAGGCACGCGAGGGGCGCCTGGAACTGCTGCGCCAGTTGAGCGGCGAAGGCGTGTCGCTGGAGGAGCTCCGCGAGGCCGTCGCCGCCGGTCATCTGCCCCTGCTCCCGGTCGAGCGGGCGCTCGCGGGCGACGGGAAGCGCTACTCGGCCCGGGAAGTCGCGGAGCTCTCCGGCATCGACCTCGACCTCTTGCGTCGCTTCCGCGCCGCGCTCGGCGTCCCCTACGGCGACGACCTCGATGCGCGGGTCGCGAACGAGGCCGACCTGCAGGCGGCGATCCGGACGAAGGCGATCATCGACGCCGGGCTGCCGCCCGAGGGCATCCTGCAGTCGGCCCGGACGATCGGGATGGGGATGGCGCGGGTCGCCGAAGCGAACCGCGAGCTGGTCGTCCGCAACCTCGCTGACCCCTCGGGCAACGAGCGCGACCTGGCCAACGGCCTCGTCGCGACCGCGATGGCGCTGCTGCCGCTGGTCGGCGAGTCGCTGAACTACGCCTTCCAGGTCAACCTGCTGGAGCAGGTCAAACGCGACGTGATCGGCGCCGCCGACCTCGCCTCGGGGGAGATCGGCGGCGCCGTCGAGCGGACCGTCTGCTTCGCCGACCTGGTCGAGTTCACCAGCCTCGGGGAGGAGATCGCGCCGGAGGAGTTGGGGGTGGTCGTCGGCCACTTCGAGGAACTGGCGACGAGCACCGTCGTCGCGCCGGTCCGCCTGGTGAAGACGATCGGCGACGCGGTGATGCTGGTCTCGCCGGAAGCCCAGCCCCTGGTGGAACAGACCCTCGACCTGGTCGCCGCCGCGGCCGCCGAAGGGGACCAGTTCCCGGTCCTGCGCGCGGGGGTCGCCACCGGTCCGACCCTGCCCCAGGGGGGCGACTACTACGGCCGCTCCGTCAACCTCGCGAGCCGCATCACCGGCATCGCCCGCCCCGGCAGCGTCCTCGTCGACGCGGCCACCCGTGACGCCGCCGGCGAGGCGGGCTTCACCTACTCCTTCGCCGGCGACCGGCGCCTGAAGGGCATCGACAACCGCCAGAAGCTCTTCCGCGTCCGCCGCGAGGGCGCGCGCCGCGAAGTGCTCGGCCGCGCCGACGAGTGAGCCTCGACGGCGAGCCGGATCTGGAACGAGCCCACGGCCGCAATTTCCGACGACGCCTCCGTTCGCTGTTTGTTCCTCTATGCGGTAGAAGCA
>DASZUW010000175.1:0-1975 GCA_035547475.1 Solirubrobacterales bacterium | reverse complement strand
GCGGATGGAGATCGGCGTCGTCGCCGTGCTCGGGCAGCTGCGGGCGAAGCGCAACTGGCACCGGATCCTCTGCGAGTGGGTCTACGCCGATCCGCCCGCCACCGAGCTCGGCCGCCAGGAGTGGGAGTACTTCGAGGAGCGGGGGCTAAAGCGGACGCCAGGCCTGGCCGACACTCCTTGACATGAAACGCATCCGCCGCGGCTGGGCGCTCACGAAGAAGAGCTGGGCGCTCCTGAGCTCGCACCGTGACCTCGTCCGCTTCCCGCTCTACGGCGGGATCGCGACCATCGTCCTCGGGCTCGTCTTCCTCGGGCCGGGGGCGTTCGCGCTCGACCGGCACACCTACGGGCTGGGCGTGCCGTTGGTCGTGATCGGCATCTACGTGCTGTCGGTCGTCGGCGTCTACTTCAGCGTCGGGCTGGCGGCGTGCGCGGACCGCATCTTCCGCGGCGAGAGCGCGACGGTCGCCGACGGCATCGCGGTCGCCAACTCGCGCTTCGGCGCGATCTGCGGCTGGGCGGCGCTCTCGACCGCGATCGCGGTCCTCGTCGGCGCGCTCGAGAACCAGGGCGGCGCGCTGGGCGACATCGCCGGGCGGCTGGTCGGCGCCGCCTGGTCCCTGGTCACCTTCCTCGCGGTGCCGGTGATCGCGATCGAGGGCACCGGGCCGCTCGAGACCCTCAAACGCTCCGCCTCCCTCTTCCGCGAACGCTGGGGCCAGCAGATCACCGGCAACATCGCGATCGGCGGCGTCGTCTTCCTGCTCGGCTTCCTGCCGGGCATCGCGCTGATCGTCATCGGCATCGTCATCTGGGCCTCGGTCGGCTTCCTCGGCGCGCTCCTCGTCGTCGTCGGCGCCCTGGCGATCTGCGTCGCCATCCTCGTCTCCAAGGCGCTCAGCGGCATCTTCGGCGTCGCCCTCTACCGTTACGCCCTCGACGGCGAGGTCAGCGGCGGCTTCACCCAAGAGGACCTGGAGAGCGCGATCCGCCCCAAGGGCGGCCGCCGGCTCGGCGGCGCCAGCCCCGGCACGGTCTAGCGCTCCACCTCGAACCTTGGCGCGGCGCGGGCCGCGGCCTCAGATCTCGAGCCTCTGAAACAGCCGTGGATCGTTGGAGACGAGGCCGTCGACGCCCATCTCGACGAGGGTGCGCATACGGGCCTCGTCGTCGACCGTCCAGGCGATCAGCTCGACGTCGCAGCGCCTGCAGATGCCGGCCAGCCGCGGGCTGACGAGCGGGTGGTAGACCCACATCGCGAAGGCGCCGAACTTCGGCAGTTTCTCGGCCGCGAGGCCGGGGAGCTGCAGGCGCATCCCGGCGAGGGCGGCGCGCAGCGCCGGGCGCGCCCAGCGGCGCCGCGTCCAGTCCCGGCTCGTTTTCGGATAGGTCCATCCCCGGCGCAGCTTCGGTTCCAATTCGAGCACACGTTTCAGCGTGTGCATCTCCATCGTCGAGATCATCGCCCGGTCGACCAGGTCGCGCTCGCGCAGCGCGTCGACGAACTCCTCCTCCCGGCCGGGAAGCTTGATGTCCAGGTCGATCTCCACTCGGTCGAGCGGCGGCTCCAAGAACGCGTCGAGCGCCTCGGTCAATCGCAGCGGCTCCCTGCTCGCCGCGTCCTCCCAGTCGTGCGCCACGGTCAACGGCGCCCGCTCCTCCATCGGCAGGTGCCCGTCGCGCAGCCAGATCACATCGAGCTCGATCGTGTCTACGCCGGCCTCGACCGCCGCCCTGAAGCTCTCCAACGTGTTGCCCGGCGCGATCAGGTCGGCGCCCTTGTGGCCGACGAGCCGAAGCTTGCGGTTGGTGCCTTGGTGGAGCTCCATGCGGGGATTGATTCATATAGGCGCGGGTGGTTGGGGGCCGGGGAGGACGGGGAGGGACGGGGAGGGACGGGGAGGGACGGGGGCCCCGGGGTTTCGCTCGGGCCGTCCACAACGCTTCGGGATGCCGCAGGCCCGTCCTGGGCGCC
>DASZUW010000174.1:0-2612 GCA_035547475.1 Solirubrobacterales bacterium | reverse complement strand
CGGGGCCCGCGGGGTCGGCGGCGGCGCCGCGGGCGCCAGTTCGGTCAGCCCGTCGCGCGACACGTGCAGCCGGTCCTCGCCGACCTCGACCACCATCTCGCGCCAGTCACTGCGCTCGAAGGCGTCAAGCAGCGCGCGGATCGTTTCTGGACTCATCTCCATACGGGGGCGATCTCCTCAGTCGCGGATTTCACGGCCGGATCCGATGATGGGCGGGTGAAGATCGACTTTCAACGGGCGCTGAGCGCTCCGCCCGGTGCCCGCGAGGTCGTCATCGTGCGCCACGGGTCCTGCGATCCCCCGGCACCCGACGGGTTGATCGCCGGTCGCAGCGATCCGGGCCTGAACGAGCGTGGGCGCGCCGAGGCGGCTGCCGTCGGCGCACGGCTGCGGGGCGAGCCGGTGCGCGCGATCTTCGTCAGCCAGCTGGTGCGGACGGCCGAGACGGCGGCGCCGATCGCCGCCGCGCACGGGCTCGAGCCGATCGTCGACGAGGACCTCGGCGAGATCTACCTGGGCGAGTGGGAGGGGCACGGGATCGCCTCCCGCGGGGCCTCCGGCGACCCGGAGCTGGCCCGCGTCCTCGCCGAGCAGAGCTGGGGTCTGGTGCCGGGCGTCGAGGACGTCGACGGCTTCGGCCGGCGCACCCGGCGCGCGATCGAGGCGGCCGCCGACGCGGGCGCCGACGGCGAGCTCGTCGTGGTCGTCACCCACTCGGCGGTGATCGCCGAGTTCCTGCGCCAGATCACCGGCGCCGAGCCGTTCGCCTTCCTGCACAACACGAACGGTTCGCTCAGCCGCGCGATCCGGATGCCCGAGGGTCGCTGGATCCTCGCCTCCTTCAATGACACCTCGCACGTGCATGCGGCGAAGTAATACACCCGCGGTCCGGGCCCTCCGCCGGCCCGACGGGCGCACGACTGTGATTGCCCCAATCGTCGGCGGTGGCAGCGGCCGCGGTCGGTGCCGCGCGGAGCGAATATCGGTGGGCGCGAGACGCGCACCGGGAAACGCGAGCCGAGGAGGACGAGAGATGAGCGATGGGGCGGGCCGGGTCGCCGGCAAGGTGGCCGTGGTCAGCGGGGCGAGCAGCGGCATCGGCCGCGCGACCTTCGAGCTGTTGGGACGGGAGGGCGCCAAGGTGGTCGGCACCGCGCGCCGCGAGGAGCTCCTGAAGGAGGCGCTGGACGAGGTGGTCCGCCACGGCGGCGAAGGGATCGTCGTCCCCGCCGACCTCGAGGAGTCCGGCACCGCCGAGAAGGTCGTGCGGGCGGCGCTCGACGAGTACGGCCGGGTCGACATCCTCGTCTGCAACGCCGGCGTCGGCTGGCAGTACGGCGAGGAACACCCGGGGACGATGGCGGCGCTCCACGAGGTCTCGCTGGAGAACTGGCAGGACGTGATCGGCGGCGTCGACCTGCAGGGCTACTTCGAGATGATGCGGGCCGCGCTCCCTTCGATGATCGAGGCCGAAAGCGGCGCGATCGTGAACATCTCCTCGATGGCGGGCATCACCGGGCTCTACGACGCCCACCCCTACACCGCGGCCAAGGGGGCGATCGTGAACCTCGGCCGCTCGCTCGCGATCACCTACGGCAAACAGGGGATCAGGACCAACACGGTCTGCCCCGGCTTCATCGACACGGCGATGATCGCGCCGGTGGTCGGCGCCTTCGACGATCCGGAGGTCGCCGCGGCGCTGGTGCCGATGAAACGGCCGGGCAGGCCGGAGGAGATCGCCAACGCGGTGCTCTTCCTCGCCTCCGACGACGCCAGCTACGTGAACGGCTCGGTGCTCGTGGTCGACGGCGGCTGCACCTCGCGGAGCTTCGCCGCCTGAGCGGCGTCTGGGACGAACGGGGAACGAAGATGGCTGGACGGGTCGAGGGGAAGGTCGCGGTGGTGAGCGGGGCGGGCAACGGGATCGGGCGCGCCTCGTTTGCGATGCTCGGACGCGAGGGCGCCAAGGTGGTCGGCACCGCGCGCCGCGAGGAGAAGCTGAACGAAGCGCTCGAGACGGTGCGGGCCGCCCTGCTCGCCGACGGCGGCTGCATCTCGCGCTCGTTCCCGGCGGCGGGCTGACCGTGCGCTCCCTCACGATCGCGGAGCTGGGCCTCGGCGACTCGGCCGAATTCCGCAAGACGATCTCCGAGTCCGACGTCTACCTCTTCGCCGGCATCACCGGTGACCTCAACCCCGTCCACGTCGACGAAGAGTTCGCCAGGACGACCCCGTTCGGCGCCCGCGTCGCCCACGGCCCGCTCACCTTCAGCCTCTGCGCCGGCCTCCTCGGCACCGAGCTCCCCGGCGTCGGCACGGTCGCCGTCACCAACGAGGTGACCTACGAAGCCCCGGTCTACATCGGCGACACGATCGCGGTCCGCGTCGAGGTCGCCGCCCTCGACCCGGAGCGCAACCGCGCCACCTTCGCCGTCACCTGGCAAAACCAGGACGGCAAGCAGGTGGCGAGTGGCACGATGGTGGTGAAGCCGCCGAAGGTGGCCGTTCGGGTCTGAGTCGGCGGACGGCGAAGGGACCCGGGAGAGGGTGGAGGGACGGGAGCGTCCCGGGTCACCGAGTCGCGGGCGACCTGCGTTACGCATAGGTATACG
>DASZUW010000173.1:0-4045 GCA_035547475.1 Solirubrobacterales bacterium | reverse complement strand
AGATCGCCGACGGCTTCCTCGCCCTCGACTCGGTGATCGCGGTCGGCGGGACGGGCAAGGGCCCGCGCTACACCACCGAGCGGATCTGGGAGATCGAGCGCGACGCGCTCGCCGCCGCGTCGGCGATGGCGGCGACCGGCGGCCACGGCGTGGTGGACGAGGTCGCGGTCGCCCGAGTCCTCGCCACCCGCTCGACGATCAAGCCCGATCAGTGGGCGATGGTCGAGCGCCTGACGAAAGGCGGGGGGCAGCTCGTCGTCGTGGTCGGCGAGGCCGGCACCGGCAAGACCTTCGCCACCGTCGCCGCCGCCGGGGCGTGGGCGGAGGCCGGGGTCGGGCTGCGGGTGGCGGCGCCGACCTGGCGCGCCGCCAACGTGCTGCGCTCCGAGGGCCTCGACGCCTCCAGCGTCGCCCGCCTTCTCGCCGAGCTTGATCATGGTCGCCGGCCGCTCCCGCATGGGTCGGTGCTGCTGGTCGACGAGGCCGGGATGGTCGACTCGGCGACGCTCGGGCGGCTGATCGACCACGCCCGCGCCGCCGACGCCAAGCTGGTGCTGGTCGGAGACCCGGCGCAGCTCGGCGAGATCGAGGCGGGCGGCCTGTTCGCCTCGATCGCCGCCCGGACGGAGCCGGTCGTCCTCGACCAGGTGATCCGCCACGAACACGACCTCGACCGCGAGGGCGCGCGGCGCATCCGAGAAGGTCGCGGCGCCGAGGCGGTCGAGGTCTACCGCTCCGCCGAGCGGGTGGTCGTCTGCGAGGACCCCGAGGCGCGCCGCGAGGCGATGGTCGGCGACTGGTGGCGTTCGTTCTCGGCGGGCGAGGACGCGCTGATGGTCGCCAAGCGCAATGTGGAGGTCGAGCGGTTGAACGCGCTGGCGCGGGAGGTCATGCGGGCCGAAGGCCGGCTCGGCGAGGTCGAGATCGAGGTCGGCGAGGGCCGCTTCGCGGTCGGCGACCAGGTCATCACGCGGGTCAACGACCACCGCGCGCAGATCTACAACCGCGAGCGCTGGCGGGTCGAGGCGATCGACGCCGAGGGGTGCGGCGTCGGGCTGCGCGGCATAGACACTGACCGGCGGGTGACGGTCGGCGCCGACTACCTCGACCGCGCGAACCCGAGCGACGGGGCGCCGGCGCTTCAACATGCCTACGCCGCCACCACCTACCAGGCGCAGGGCTCGACGGTCGACCGTGCCTACGTCATGGCCGATCCCTCGATGGACCGCCAGGAGCTCTACGTCGCGGCGTCCCGTAGCCGCGAGGAGACCTGGTTCTACGCGACCCCCGAGGTCGACCTCGAGCGCGAGGAGTACGCGCCTCACTCTGCCGGCCGCGAGGGCCTTGCCCACATCGCCGCCGCCGCCGAGCGCGACGGCTCCCAGGTCTCCGCCCACGACCAGGCGCTGCGCTCGCCGCTCGACCGTCTCACCTCGCCGGAGCTGGTCCGGCTGCGCGACGAGCTGCGCTCGGAGGCGGGGACCGAGCGGGCGGCCGAACGTAGCCGCGAGCGGCTCGACGCGCGGGTCGCCCAAGGCCAGGAGCGGCTCGCGGGCCCGGACGCCGAGCGGCGGGCGCTGGGAGACGAACCGCGACGACGCCGGGACAGGCAGGCGTACCGCGAGTCCCTCCGCTGGATCGAGACCCGGGAGCGGCAGGCGTCGACCCAGATGGAGCGCGAGGAGGCCCATCGGGCGGAGGTGCCCGCGGTCACGCACGACGCCCGTGCCGAGGTCGCGGCGATAGACCGCATCCTCGACCGCCGCGAGGACATGGCGCTTGCCGCGGCGCGTGTCTCTCCCGGCGACCACCTCGTCGCCGAGCTGGGGGAGAGGCCGGACGGAGGACGGGAGCGCATCGCCTGGGACCGGGCCGCGCGGGAGGTCGAGGGCTTCCGCCAGAGGACCGGGCTTCAGGACGGAGACACAGCGCTCGGGCCGGAGCCCAAGGGTCGGGCCGAGCGGCTTGAGCAAGAGCGCGTGCAGCAGTCGATCAGGCGCGCGCAGCGGGAGCTGGGGGTCGAGCGGGTGGAGGCGATCGAGCGGACCCGGGCGATGGAGATCGAGCTGTGAGGGGGTGGTGCTGAGTGGCCGCGCTGCGGGTCGAGATCGACGAGGAGTTGATCGAGCGGATCGCCGAGCGCGCCGCCGAGCTGATCGGCAAGCGGTCGGGGCGCGCGGCGAAGGACGGCTGGCTGCGTGGCGCCGACCGGATCGGCGCATACATCGACGCGCCACGGTCGCGGGTCTACGCCCTCGCCTCGGCACGGCGGATCCCCGTCCACCACGACGGCTCGGCGCTGATCGCGAGGCGCTCGGAGCTGGACCGGTGGCTGCTGCAGGGTGGCGGGATCCGGACCTGAGCGGCGGGCAGCTCGTGGACGTTGCGCAGGCGCGGTGGACAGCGGCTTTGGCGACCGCGATGGTGGCGCCGTCCTCGTGGCCTTCAAGCCCGGCTGCGCCGGGCTCCTCGCGGCCCTCGCCTGCGGCTCGGGTTCCGGCCACTCCGGGCGGCGCGGTTCTGCGGTTGTCAAAGCCGCCGGTCGGGGGCGGGGTCGGGAGTTCGGACCGCTCAACGGCGCCGGAGCGTAGAGCATCATCAGACGAGGAATGGAGACGACATGGCAAAGCTGACCAAGACCGCGACGCCGGGGATCTTCCGCGCCCATCGCATGGGCTGCGACGGAAGGGACGCTGCGACTGTCCGTACACGGTCATCACGCGCCACCGGGGGAAGCCAAAGAAGGAGACCGTCGTCACTCTCGGCAAGGCGCGGGAGATCAAGGGCCGGCGCGACTCGGGCGACCGGGCGCCGACGCCGACGATCAGGTTCGGCACCTATTACGAGGGATGGATCGAGACCTACGCGGGCCGTACCTCTCAAGGGTTCAGCGGGACCAGCCGCGACGAGTACAAACGGGTGGCGAAAAAGTGGCTACTGCCCAGGTGGGAAACCTGGAAACTCGTAGAGATCGAACCACGGGATGTGCGTTCCCTCCTGGTCGAGATGAGGGAGGCGGGCGCATCGACCTCGGAGATCAAGAAGACGAGGACGGCAGGCTCGGCGATGTACGGGACCGCCACGGAAGACGACGGGATCGTTCGTTCTAATCCCTTCCTCGGGGTTCGCATCCCGCCGCCGCCCGAAGAAGATGAGGACGAGGTCGAGGAGAAGGCAAAGGCCCTGTCTCGCGAGGAACTCGGTTGGCTACTCGCGGCGCTGCCCGACGAGCACCGCCTCTTCTTTGAGTTTCTGACCCACAGCGGTCTACGGATCAGCGAGGCCGCAGGTCTGCGCTGGGAACACGTCGACATTTCTCGACGCCGACTGCGTGTTCGCGAACAGGTCTATCGCGGCAAGCGGAAGAAGCTCAAGAGCAAGACCGGCAAACGCGATCTTCCGCTCTCGCCTCGGATGGCCGACCGCCTGCTCGCGCACCGGGCGTCGACTTACGAAGGCGAGAAGGCGTCGGTTTTCCCATCGGAAGGGAAGCTGCGAAAGACAAAGGACGGCTTCGCGTTCCCGTTCGATTCGAAGGCTCTGGCCAGGGAGGTACTGATCCCGACGCGGCAGGCGCTGGGATTGGATTGGGTGACGTTCCACACCTTCCGGCACACTTGCGCTTCGATGCTTTTCGCGAGAGGCCGAAACATCAAGCAGGTCGGCGACTGGCTCGGCCATGCTGACCCCGCTTTCACCCTGCGGACGTACGTCCATCTGCTCGACGCTGGGGTCGGCGATGCCGACTTCTTTGACGACGAGATCGCGGCCCAGGGCAACGCCAGGGCAACGCGCGGTCCGAAAAAGGCCGCAAGCCCGTCGACCATCGAACCCGTAAATTTGGCAGCCTAGAGCCAAGATGATGACCAGCCGGAAACAGCCGTAAGCCGATATGCCTATCTATGAGTTCGAATGCGAGGACTGCGGGGAGCGCTTCGAGGAGTTGGTCCCGGCGTCGGCCGGGACGGCGGCCTGCCCGGCTTGCGGGTCGGAGCGGACTCGAAGGCTGATCTCGCCGGTGTCGCCACCGGGGCGGATTCCGCGG
>DASZUW010000172.1:0-7258 GCA_035547475.1 Solirubrobacterales bacterium | reverse complement strand
GAGGCTGCCGGTGCCGCCGCCGTTGACGATCGGCAGCTCGCAGAACTCGCCGATCGCGGCGACGATCGCGGCGCGCCGCTCCGCCAGCTCCTTCGCCGAGCGCCGCTGCATGAAGCGGATCGCGGCGGCGCGGAAGCGGCGGCCCGGCGGTTCGTCCCCGACGCCCGCGATCTGGCCCTCGTAGGCCATCAGCGCGTCGAGTTCGATCTGCGGCCGGCGTTCGATCTCGCGCGCCAGCGCGACGGCCTGCTCCACCGTGTGCACGGGCGAGCGCTTCGGCCCGATCTTCACCCGCCCGCCGAGCGCCCACCAGCTCGCGTCGATGTCGATGCAGACGCGGATCGGCGGCGCGTCGGCGCCGAGGACGGCCTCGATCGCGTCCAGGTGCTCGACGCAGTCGACCATCACCAGCGGTGCCCGTTCGGGATCGGCCGCCGAGCGCAGCGCCAGCTCCCGCAGCGCCGCGGTGTCGGCGGTCGGGTAGGCGAGGAGCAGATCCTCGTGCCCGTGTTCGGCGAGCCACAGCGTCTCCGGCAGCGTGTAGGTCATCAGCCCGGAGAACCGCGCGTCCCGTCCCAGAATCTCCTCGATCAGCGCCCGACACCGCAACGACTTCGTCGCGACCCGGATCGGCTTGCGGCCCGCCCGTTCCAGCAGCACGTCCGCGTTCGCCCACATCGCGTCCAGATCGACGAAGGCAAACGGCGCCTCGACGTCGGCGAAGATCCGCTCGTAGCGCTCGTGCGACTGCTGGGGCGGCGAGGACACCCGGCCACCCTATCCCCGCGCTCCCCTCCCAGTACCTACAATCCGTCCTTCGCGGGCAGGTTCCCGGCCCGCGGTGTCCGGAGAGGTGGCCGAGTGGCTGAAGGCACTCGCCTGCTAAGCGAGTAGGGGGCGCAAGCTCTCTCGAGGGTTCGAATCCCTCCCTCTCCGTCCTGCGGGGGCGTGGGGGCGCTTGGCGGTCCTCGGTCGCACGGATGCCAGGGTGCGGGCGACCTCCGTTATCAATGGGTTTACGGAGGTCGCCCACGGTCGGGACGGTGTAACGAGGGTCGCCCGCGCTGCGGGCGGTCGGGGCTCGCTTGGGGTGCCGGCTAGTGCTTCGCGGCGATGACGACTCTCGCGCCGCGCGCGGGGATCATCGTCACGTTGCGGTGCATGGCGCGCTCGGGGGGCTCGCGGTCGGGGGCGAGGTCCAGGCGGCGGGCCATGGTGGTGAGGACGACGCGTTGCTCGGCCATCGCCAGGGCGGCGCCGAGGCAGCGGCGGATGCCGCCGCCGAAGGGGATCCAGTCGTAGGTGCCGGGCTTGCGGCCGAGCCAGCGCTCGGGGCGGAAGGCGAAGGGGTCGGGGTAGACGTCCTCGCGGTGGTGGACGAGGAGGATCGACATCGCGATCGCGGTGCCGGGCTCCACGCCGTAGTCGCCGAGGCGCCAGGGGACCTGGACGCGGCGGCCGATGATCGGGATGACGGGGCGGTTGCGCATCGTCTCGACGATCGTGGCCTCGACGCGCTCCGCGGCGGTCTCGCCCGCGACGCCGGTGCCGCGCCGGACGGCCTCCACGAGCGCCGCGTGGGGCTCCGGGTTGCGGGTCAGTCGCTCCCACGCCCAGGCGAGGGAGTTGGCGGTCGTCTCGTGACCGGCGAGGACCAGGGTGAGGAGCTCGTCGCGGAGTTCTTTGTCGTCCATGGTCTCGCCGTCCTCGGTCCGCGCCCGCAGGAGGATCGAGAGGATGTCGCGCCGCTCGTCGAGGTCGGTCACCCGCCGCCGCTCGCGGATCACCGCGTAGATCGGTCGGTCGAGCATCCTCAGGCCGTACTTCAGCGGCCCCATCGCCTCCTCGCGCCCGACGTGCAGCAGTTCGGTCAGCTGCGAGGTCGGCCAGGTCGAGGCGTTGACCGCCTTGCGGACCTCGCGGCGCAGCGCGTGCTCCGGCGTCCCCGGCGCGGGCCTGCCCTCGACGCCGAAGATCCCGGCCATGATCACGTCGAGCGTGATCGCCTGCATCCGCGGCGCCAGCGCGATCGTCTCGCCGACCGGCCAGCGGTCGATCTCCCGCTCCGCCGCCGCGGTGATCATCTCCACGTACTGGGCGATCGCCTCGCCATGGAACGGCGGCAGCAGCAGCTTGCGCTGGCGCATGTGGCGCGGCCCGGTCGCGGTCAGCACCGAGTTGGGACCGAGGATCGGCCGCAGCGGCGACTCGCCGGTCAGCGAGGGAGCCTGCTCGGGCTTCGCGGTGAAGAGCGATTTGACGTGGTCCGGATGGCTGGTGATGACCGGGCCGCCGGGGATCACGCCGCGCATGCGGAAGACTTCGCCGAGCTCGCGGCGCGCCTTGAAGACGAACTCGATCTGGCGCATCGAGAAGCGCGCGGTCTGGGCGAGCTTCGGCAGCGGGATGCTGGGCGCGCTCGCCAGCGTCGCCAGCTCGGCCGCGTCGATCGGTCCGGCGGGGGAGGGCGGCGCGGCGCCGACCAGCTCCGGGAAGAGCGGGCCCTCGGCCTCCTTCTCCTCCCCGGGCGCGCGGCGGTTCTCGACTGCGCTCGGTGAGCTCGCCATCCCCCCGAAAGCTACAGGGATCGGTGTCACGGTCAACCGGAGTCATCTCACACACGCGGGTAAAGTCACCGTCCTTTCACGCTCCGCGCGCGCGGCTCACTACTCTGGAGCCCGATGTCCTCCTATCCGCTCGCCAAGCCCACCGCCCACCTCGACCGGCGCACCAAGATCATCGCCACCGTCGGCCCCGCGTCGTGGGACCTCGGCGTGCTCGAGCAGCTGATCGCGGCGGGCGCCGACGTCTTCCGCCTGAACTTCTCCCACGCCGGCCCCGACAAACACGCGCGGACGATCGCGACGATCCGCCAGGCCGGCGACGCGCTCGGGCGCGAGGTGGCGATCCTCGGCGACCTGCCCGGCCCGAAGCTCCGCATCGGGCAGATCCGCGACGACTACGCCGAGCTCGAGACCGGCATGCACGTGACGTTGACGCCGCGCGAGGTCGAGGGCGACCGCGAGACGATCCCGGTCTCCTGGTCGGGCGTCACCCGGCTGCAGGAGAACCAGCTCGTCTACCTCGCCGACGGGGCGATCCGCCTGCGCGTGGGGGCGGGCGTCGGCGACGGGGTCGACGCCGAGGTCGAGGTCGGCGGCACGCTGTCGTCCCACAAGGGGATGAACATCCCCGGCGGCGCCACCGAACTGCCGGCGGCGACCGAGCGCGACCTGGGCTGGGTCGACTTCGCGGTGAAGGAAGGGATCGACCTGCTGGCCGTCTCCTTCGTCTCCTCCGCCGCGGACCTGCTGCCGGTCGAAGAGCGGCTGCGCGGCCTCGGCTCCGACATCCCGCTGATCGCGAAGATCGAGCGCCAGCAGGCGGCGGCCGCCGTCGAGGAGATCGTCGAGGCAGCGACCGGCGGGATCATGGTGGCGCGCGGCGACCTCGGCATCGAAGTGCCGCTGGCGGAGGTGCCGATGCTGCAGAAGCGCCTGATCCGCACCGCCGGGCGCTGCTCGAAGCCCGTCGTCACCGCCACCCAGATGCTGGCCTCGATGGTGACCGCGCGCCGCCCGACCCGCGCCGAGGTGACCGATGTCGCCAACGCGATCTACGACGGCACCGACGCGGTGATGCTCTCCGAGGAGACCGCGGTCGGCGACAACCCGGTCGAGGCGGTGCGCGTGATGGACCGGATCGCCCGCTCGACCGAGCCCGACCTGCGCTACGGCGAGTGGCTCTTCAGCCGCACCGACCAGGCGACGCAGGACGTCGCCGACTCGGTCGCCCAGAGCGCCGTCGGGGCGGTCTACCGGTTGGGGCTGAAAGCGCTGGTGGTGCCGACGACGAGCGGCCGCACCGCGCGCATCCTCTCCGCCCACCGGCCGAACGTGCCGGTGCTGGCGCTCTCGCCGCGGCTGGAGACGGTGCGGCGACTGGCGCTGCTCTTCGGCGTGACCGCGGTGCAGAGCCCGCCCAACGAGGACATCCGCGAGCTGCTCGACGACTGCGGGGCGATCGCCGCCAAACACGGCGTCGCCCACTCCGGCGAGCTGATCGGCATCCTCGCCGGCCTGCCCGACCAGGAACTGGGCACGAACCTCTTCGAGGTGCACCGGGTCCCGTAGCCGGGGCGCGTCGCAGGCCGTGACGCCCGCTGGGCCCGCCGCCGATAGATTGGGCCGATGACCGATCGCGCTCCCGTCGTCCGGGTCGAGGCGGACCCCGGCGGCCTCACGATCCTCACCCTCGACAGCCCACCGCTGAACCTCTTCGACCGGGCGATGATGGACGACCTCGCCGCGGCCGTCCTCGGCCTCACGAACGAGCCGCCGCGGGCCGTCCTCATCAAGGCGGCGGGGCGCGCCGTCTCCGGCGGCGTCGACGTCAACGTCTTCGCCGGGCTGACGCCCGAGCAGGGCGCGGAGCTCTGGGCCGGCCTGCTGCAGATCATCGACGGGCTGGAAGAGCTGCCCTGCCCGGTCGTCTTCGCCGCCCACGCGCTGACGCTGACGGCGGCCTTCGAGGTGGCGCTCGCCTGCGACCTCATCGTCGCCACCCCGAGCGCCAGGTTCGGCCTGGTGGAGAAGGTCGTCGGCCTGACCCCGTCGATGGGCGGGACGCAGCGCCTCGCCGAGCGGGCCGGCTCCGGGCGCGCGCGCCAGTTCGTGATGAGCGGCGGCATCTTCGACGCGGCCGAGATGGAGCGCTGGGGCGTCGTCAACGAGATCTATCCCGAGGAGGAGTTCGAGGCGCGCTCCCGCGCGCTGGCCGAGGAGCTCGCCTCCGGCCCGACCAAGGCGCACGCGATGACGAAGCGCATCCTGCGGCGCTTCCGCGAAGGCGGCCTGCCGGCGGCGGACGACGTCGTGCGGACCGAGGCGGCCGACCTCTTCGCCACCGAGGACCTGCGGAACGCCGTGCGCGCCTTCCTCGAGCACGGCGGCCCGGGCCACGCGGAGTTCCGCGGTCGGTAGGGTCCGCCGATGGACATCGACTTCGACGCGATCGCCAAGGGCATGGCGGTCGCCGTGCCCTACATCGCCCACATGGGGATCGAGGTGACCGAGATGTCGGAGGGGGCGGCGACGGCGGTGCTGCCCGACCGCCCCGAGCTCCACAACCACGTCGGCAGCCAGCACGCGGGGGCGCTCTTCGGCGTCGCCGAGACGGCGAGCGGGGCGGCCTTCGTCGGCGCGTTCGCGGCGCGGATGGGCGACGTGACGCCGCTCGCGCGGGGGGCCGAGATCGCCTACGTCAAGGTGGCGCGCGGCCGGGTCGAGGCGAGGGCGCGCCTCGGCGTCCCCGCCGCGGATGCGCTCGCGACCCTCGACGCGGACGGGCGCGTCGACTTCTCGGTCGAGGTCGAGCTGACCGACCCCGCGGGCGACACGGTCGCGACCGCGACGGTCGACTGGAACGTCCGCCTCAAAGCCCACGACGACTGAGCGCGGCGGGAGCTCGGGTGGCCGCGATCCGGATGTCGGAGGTGACCGTGTGGCGCTGGGTCGCCGCGGAGGAACGGCGCGCCGTCCTCCTCGCGGAGGTCGACTGGACCGTCGAGCCGGGCCAGCACTGGGTGGTCCTCGGGCCGAACGGGGCGGGGAAGACGACGCTGCTCAACCTCGCGGCGGCGGTCTCCCACCCCTCCGAGGGCACCGTCGAGGTGCTGGGGGAGCGCCTCGGTGCCGTCGACATGCGCAAGCTCCGCGAATCCATCGGCACCTTGGAGCCAGGACTGTCACGAAAAATCCGCGGCCGCTACACCGGCTTCGAGGTGGTCCTCACGGGCGCGACCGGCAGCATCGCCCTCCTCCACGACCGCATCACCGACCACGACCGCGCCCGCGCCGCCCGCCTCATGGACGAAATCGGCGTCGAGCCCCTGCGCGACCGCCGCTTCGAAGACTGCTCCCAAGGCGAGCGCCAGCGCCTCCTCCTCGCCCGCTCCCTCATGGACGAGCCCGACCTCCTCCTCCTCGACGAGCCGACCACCGGCCTCGACCTCCCCAGCCGCGAGCGCCTCATCGCCTCCCTCGACACCATGGCCGAAGCCAACGCCGACCTCCCCACCGTCATCGTCACCCACCACCTCGAGGAGATCCCCTCGACCACCACCCACGCCCTCCTCCTCCGCGACGGCACCGTCATCGCCGCCGGCCCCATCGCCTCCGTCCTCACCTCCCCCTCCGTCTCCACCACCTTCGACATCGAGGTCCACGTCGCCCACAACACCGGCCGCTGGGCCGCAATGGTCGCCCGCAGCTAGAATCCCCGATCCACGGAGCGGCCCCTCAACAGCCGCCTCCCCGGCACGCGCCCGTAGCTCAGCCGGATAGAGCGTCGGTCTACGAAACCGAAGGTCACTGGTTCGAATCCAGTCGGGCGCGTTCCGCTGGGTGCCGTCAGGTGCCCGTCCTTCCCGGCCCAGAGCCAAACGTTCGGCTTAGGGCAGATCAGCGTTCCGAAGCGTGCCTTGCAATTCCGGGGCGTTCCGGAGCGCGCGTGTCTCATTTCGGTCTCTTTTTTGAAGAGCGACCGGCCGCCTACTCGTGCCTTTCGGCGAGCCGGGCCACTTCGACCATCGACGTGCCGAGAGCAACAGCAATCCCCCGAAGCGTCGCCCAGGTGGGATTCGATAGTCCTCGCTCGATCACGCCGAGGGTTGCCGTCGTGATTCCGGCGTCATGGGCGACGGCTTCCTGCGTCGTCCCCTTCTTCTCACGAAGTTCGCGAATCGCTTTGCCGAGGGCCGGCTGTGGTTGGTCGGAAGGCGCCATCGCGAAACGGTCTCAACTTCAGATGGTCTGGTCTAGATAGTCAACAACTGGAGATAAATCTTTGATCCTGCTACGTTCGTAGCAATGAAACAAAGCGGCCCCCGGCGGTGCTTGAGACACCGGCCGAGGGCTTGACCACAAGGAGGCACAGCTCCTCATGGCTGATCAGAACCCTACGGCCGGCCCACGGGTCGTGCCGCTCGACCTCCCGCCGGCCCAGACGGAGATCCTCCGCGACGACCTGCTCGGCTGGCTCGCCGGGGTGGAGGTGGACCTCAGGAAACCCCATCGCCTCGACGACCCCCAGGCGTCGATCCGCGAAGCCGACGCCTTCCGGCGCCTGCTCACCGCTCTCGATCGATCGGAGATCGAGCTTCCCGACGAGGAGGCCCGCGAGGCGTTGGGTCGGGCGGCGGAAGGCTACGACGCCCCGAGCGGCTAAGAACCTGTCCCTATAGGGAGGACTCCCACCC
>DASZUW010000171.1:0-7368 GCA_035547475.1 Solirubrobacterales bacterium | reverse complement strand
CGCCGCCGACCGCTTCAACCTCCTCGTCGCGGCGCTCACCGCGGCCGTCGCCGCGACGCTCGTGGTCCTCGCGCTCGCCGCCGCCCCGGGCGTCGCGGCGAGCGGCAGCTGGTACGTGCTCGACCCCGCCGCCGGCGTCTTTCTCGCCCTCGCCGCCGGCGTCGGCCTCGCCAGCGCCGCCGTCTCGCCCGCCTACCTCCGCCACGCCGGGCGCAGCTGGTTCGGCGAGCGCCGCTCCCACGTCTACTACTACGCCGCCTTCAACCTCTTCTGGGCGGCGCTCCTGGCGCTGCCGCTGGCCGCCAACCTGGTCCTCGCCTGGCTCCTGATCGAGGCGACGACCGCGGCCTCCGCCCTGCTCGTCGCCTTCAGCGGCAAGCGCACCGCGCTGGAGGCGGGATGGAAGTACCTGTTGCTGACGACGCTTGGCCTCGCGGTGGCGCTGTTCGGCATCGTCGTCCTCTACGTCGACGTCGGCGGGGGCGGGCCCGCGAGCCTCGACTGGCGCTCCGTCGCCGCGCACGCCGCCGACCTGCCCGCGCAGAGCACCCTCTTCGCCTTCGTCCTGATCGTCGCCGGCTTCGCCGCCAAGATCGGCTGGGCGCCGGTCCACAACTGGCTCCCCGATGCCCACAGCGAGGCGCCCGCCCCGGTCAGCGCGCTGCTCTCGGCGGCGCTCCTGCCGATCGTCCTCCTGGTCGTCTGGCGGACCCAGCTGGCCTTGGCGCCGGCGCTCGGCGGGCGGGCGATCCGCGAGCTCTTCCTCGGCTTCGGCCTGCTCTCGCTCGCCGTCGCGGTGCCCTTCCTCTGGCGTCCGCTGCCGTGGAAGCGGCTGCTCGCCTACTCCAGCCTCGAGCACATGGGGATCCTCGCGGTCGGCATCGGCATCGGCACGCCGCTGGCGATCGCAGGGGTCGTCGTCCACCTGGCCGGCCACGCCGTCGCCAAGTCGCTCGGCTTCTACGCGGCGATCCCGCTGCTGCGCCAGGACCCGGCGGCGTCGCGGCGGGCGGCGCGTGGGGTGACCCGGTTCAACCCCGGGACCGCGACCGCGATGAGCCTCAGCATCGTCGCCCTCGCGGCCCAGCCGCCCTCGCCCCTCTTCGTCTCCGAGCTGATGATCCTGCTGGCCGGTATCGACGCCGGCCTCCTCGCCGTGTCGACCGTGGCGGCGATCCTCCTGGCACTGGGCTTCCTCGGCCTCGCCCACGCGCTGCTCGAGGGCCTGTTCGGCGGGCGGGGCAGGCGCGGCATCGGGCCACGGCCGCGGTCGGGACGGGTCGTGGCGGTGCTGACCGGGGTCGCCGTCGCGGTGCTGGCGGCGGTCACCGTCGCCGCCTACCTGCTGCCCGGCTCCGGTCTGGTCGAAGGCCTGACGCGAGGTGCCGGATGAGCACCGCGGGATCGGCGACGCCGCTCCGCCAGGCCACCGAGGTGCGCCGCACGGCACTCGAGCGCTGGCGCGAGGACTGCCTCGACCAGCTCGACCGGGGCGGCCGCTTCTGTGGCGCCTACGCTGCGGGCGACGGCGAAGAGCGCCGTTGGAACGCTCTCTTCGCGCACGGCTCCGCCACCTGCCTCCTCAGCGCCGCGGCGCCCGCTGGGAGGCCCGCTCCGTCGGTCGTCGACCTGCTCCCGGCCGCCGACTGGGACGAGCGCGAGGCCCATGACCTCGGGGGCGTCGAGTTCGAGGGCCGCGACTCGCTGCGCCCGCTGGTCGACCACACCGAGGAGACCGCGAGCTGGACCGTGCCGGTGATCGGAGAGGGGACCTTCCAGGTCGCCGTCGGCCCGGTCCACGCGGGGGTGATCGAGTCCGGTCACTTCCGCTTCCACGTCGTCGGTGAGCGAATCCTCCACCTCGACCCGCGCCTCTTCTACAAGCACCGCGGGCTGGAGCGGGCCGCGGCCGGGGCGGATCTGGCCGCCGGCCTCGCCTTCGCCCAGCGCGCCTGCGGCGCCTGCGCGGTCACCAACTCGGTCGCCTACGCGCTGGCGGCCGAAGCGACGCTCGGCCTCGCTCCCGACCGCGAAACCCGCCGTGCCCGGACCCTGCTGCTCGAGCTGGAGCGTCTCTACAACCACCTGAACGACCTCGCCCAGATCTGCTCCGGGGTCGGCTTCGCCCCCGGCAACATGGCCTTCGCGGCGCTCAAGGAGCGGGCGCTTCGGTTGAACCAGGGCCTCGTCGGGCATCGCTTCCTCTTCGGCTCGGTCGTCGTCGGGGAGGGCGGGCCGGAGGTCTCGGCCGCTCGTGCCGACGCCCTCCGGGGCGAGTTGCGGGAGCTGGGCGCGGACGCGGCGCGCGCCTGGCGGGAGCTCGCGTTCGCCGCGTCGGTCCAAGCCCGTTTCGAGGAGGTCGGCGTGCTCGGTGCCGCCGCCGCGGCGGCGCTGGGCGCGGTGGGCCCGGCCGCGCGGGGCGCGGGGATCGCGGCGGACTGCCGCGGCCAGAGCCCCGGCCTCTGGTACGGGTCCAATTTCGCCGCCGCCGTGCCGGCGCGTGCGAGCGGCGACATCGGGGCGCGGGTCGAGGTCCGCGCGCTGGAGCTCGAGGTGACCTTCGAGCTGCTGGCGGACCTGCTCGCCGAGCCGATCGAGGCGGGCGGCTCGCGGCGCTGCGAGGCGTCGCCGGTCGCGATCGCGCGGGTCGAGAGCCCGCGTGGCGAGACCGTCTGCGCGCTCGAGCCGCGCGCCGGTCGGATCGGGCGGCTCCACCTGCGCACCGGCTCCTATGCCAACTGGCCCGCGGTGGCCGCGGCGACGGCGGACAACCTGCTGCCCGACTTTCCCCTGATCAACAAGAGCTTCGAGCTCTGCTACGCGTGCGCCGACCGCTGATGTTCGTCCTCCTCCGCCACCTCCAGCGCGTCCGCCGCGAAGCGGCGCTGCCGCCGCGCCGCGGGTCCCGCTCGCTGGCGATCCGCCACCTCGACGCCGGCTCGTGCAACGCCTGCGAGCACGAGCTGACCGCCACCGCCGCGCCCCAGTACGACCTGCAGCGCTTCGGGCTCGACATCGTCGCCTCCCCCCGACATGCCGACATCCTCCTCGTCACCGGTCCGGTGACCAGGCGGATGGAAGGCGCCCTGCTGGCGGCCTACGCGGCGATGCCGGAACCGCGACGGGTCGCCGCCCTGGGCGATTGCGCGCTCGGCTGCAACGTCCTCGCCGACCCGGCCGAGCTCGCCCTCCCGCTCGAGCAGCTGCTGCCGGTGGACGTCAGGATCCCCGGCTGCCCGCCGACCCCGGACGCGATCGCCCGGGCGCTGGTCGGGTAGCTCCGCACAAAAAGATGACTGCCATTCGCCGGTCCTTTGGGACGGCCTGGGGCGCCCGGCCTGCGGTCGCTCGG
This sequence comes from Solirubrobacterales bacterium, assembly GCA_035547475.1. Taxonomy (GTDB): domain Bacteria; phylum Actinomycetota; class Thermoleophilia; order Solirubrobacterales; family 70-9; genus VAYN01. The sequence continues at coordinate 4,016 of DASZUW010000171.1, read as the reverse complement.
GCGTCGCCGGGCTATTCGCGGCCGACGACGCCCCCCCACCGGGGCCGGGCCCGGGCGCTCGGGGGGTCGATCTCGACCGGGGCGGTCTCGGTCTCCTCTCCTTTGATTCCCTTGCCGAAGTCGCGGATGCCTCGGCCGAGGGAGTTGCCGAGCTCGGGGAGCCGTCTGGGGCCGAAGACGAGCAGGGCGATGAGGAGGACGATGCCGATCTCCAGGGGTCCGATGTTGCCGATCATCTTGGTTCCGATCTGGGAGTGGGTTGACGGGAGGGGTGTGAGTGGGGTGGGTCGACGAGGTGGACGAGGCGCCAGGTGCGGCGGACGCCGTCCGCGTCGGTGAAGCGGACCCAGGCGCCCACCGCAGCGGTGCCGGCCCGGCGGAGGGCGCGCGCCGCGGCGCTGCCCGACCTCACGATCACGGTCATCCGGTAGCTGCCGGGGGCGTCGGCCTCGAGCGAGATCGGCCGCAGCGCGGCGCCGGTCAGGCGCAGCGTCCCGGGCCTACCGATGCTGACCACAAGGGCCGCCTTGCCAAGGCCCCCGGTGCGGGAGTGGACGACCGAGACCCGGAAGCGGTCGGTTTCGCCCGGCTTGGCGGCGCGCGGCGACGCCGTCCCGGTGGCCGCGGTCTGCGCAGGGGGCGACGCGGGAGCCGCGGGGGCGGGGACGAGGGTCGAGTCGTCCGGCGCCGGTTGGCCCGCACCCGTCGCCACCGGGGCGACAGCGACGGCGGCGGCCTCTTCGTAGACCGCCCGGGCGGCGGGCCCGAACCGGGCGCCGTAGACGTGGCCGGGATCGAATTCGTAGGCGTAGTCGGTCAGCGAGACGACGGTCGGGGCGCTCGTCGGGCCGACCGTCCAGGGGCCGCCGCTGGCGCCGGCGGTGAAATCGCTGGCGATCCTGACCGGTGCCGTCGCGGCCGGATAGAAGGGATCGACGCCCGCGGAGGGCGTCGTGTGCGAATAGAGGATCTCGCCGTCGTAGGGAGCTTCGCCGGGGTAGCCCCACTGCGTGTAGGTCCCCTCGCGGGGGCCTTCGAAGGCGATCGAAAGGCCGCCGACCGTTCCCTCGACGGAGGCCCCGCTCGCCGCGCCGCGGGCGAGCACGAGCATCGCCAGGTCACCCGACTCGTCGGGTTCGGCGGTCCCGGCGGTGCTTGCCCATTCCGGCGTCGTCACCCAGGCCTCCCCGGCGAAGGTCCCGAAGGGCCTGGCCCCTTCGCGGTACCCGGGTACGAAGACCAGTGAGCGCGCGACGTCGCCGGTGCGGGGATCGATCACGCAGTGCCCGGCGGTGAGGACGACGTCGCCCGCGGGCGAGTCGATCACGCTGCCGGAGCACTGGAACAGCTCGACCCCCGCGGCGGTCGCGTATTCGCCGAAGACCGCTCCGTTGGCCCGGTTGGGAAAGAGCGTCGGGTCCCCGGTGTCGACCCCTTCGACGGCCGAGTCACCGTCGAGCGCCGCGACGCTCCCGCTCCCCTTCGACCGATCGAGCTTCAGCACCCCGAGCGGCTTCGCCGCCGCCTGCCGCGCCGGCGTCCAGCGCGCGATCGCGGTCGTCGGCGCGACCGCGAAGCCACCGCCGACCGGACCGGCGGCGGCGGCCGAACCGGCGAGGGCCGGCACGGCGGCCAGAGCGGCGGCGAATACGAGCGGGCCGGCCACCGTGTGCGACTAGCCGACGATGGTGACGTGCCGGCGCAGCTGGACCGGCTTCTGGCCGTTGCCGTAGTTGACGACGAGGACCAGGGTGGCCGAGATCGACCCCTTCAACCTGTGCAGCGAGATCCGCCCGCCCCGCGACGGGTGCAGCGTCAGCTTCCCTTGCCCGCCCTCGACCCTGGTGTCGAGAACCTTGCTCAGGTTCAGGAGGTGCGCCTTGCCCTTCTTCCCCTTGGCCTTGGTCTGCAGGACGGCCCGCACTTGGGCAGGCGCGGTCGTCTCGAGGTGGACGTCCAGGCCGTCCCTCAAAAACAGCTCGAGGCTGCGGCGGTGAGCGACCGTCAGCTGCGGGTGGCCGTAGCGGGGCGAGGTGGCACCGCCGCCCGGCGCGCCGCCCGTCCCTTTCCCGCCGCCGCCGGGGGGCGTGGCCGCTTCTTCGCCCGCCCCGGGGGTGACCAGGAGATCGCTCGGGTCGTAGTCGAAGATAGTCGGGCCCAGCAGCGGGGTCCAGGCGATCGTCGTCACCGGCGGCGGCGTGACCTCGCTCGAGTCGGGCGGGAACAGCGCCATCTGGTCGAGGCGATCCCAGGCGATCGTCATCCGGCTGGTCGTGCTCATCGGAAGTTCTCCATCGCGATCAGCGGGTCATTGGAGGCGGCCAGGTCTTCGCTCTCCATCACCAGGGACTGCTTCTTGGAAAGCGTCTTCGCGGTCGTTTTCGGGGTGGGGTCCGGGGGTGCCGCCCGGTGCCATTCGGGATGGCGTGCCTGGTAGTCGATCATCGCCTGGACCATCTGCGGCTCGGAGAACCGCGGCCCCTTGAACTGGGCGCTGATCGGTAGCCCGACCGCGTCGAAGCCGATCGGGAAGCTCACCATCGGGAAGCTCAGGCTGTTGGCGAGCTGGTTGTTGCGGCGGCATTTGTAGGTCTGGCTGAGCAGGCGTTTCGGCGGCGTGTCACCGACCGAGAGGACGACCATGAAGTCGACGCCGGCGACATCGAACGCGGCCTTGTAGTTGGAGGCCCAGAGGCGGCGTCGACGCTCGCCCTCGCGCCGCGTGGACTCTTTCACCCCGCCCTGCTGTTTGATCGCGCCTTCGAAGGTCGCGGCCGTGGCGCCGGGCAGTCTGGCCCCGAAGTTCCGCTCCAGGTTTTCCGCCTGCGCGGTCGGCCGCGTCGCCGCGAATTCCTGCGCCGCCTCGGTGTAGTGGAAGTCGTAGCGGTTGGGGTTCAAGACCGCCGAGGAGGGGGTGATTTTCGCCCCTTCGACTTCTTCCAGCACGGTCGGGTTGTTGTAGTAGGGGTTCGCGCTTTCTTCGAAGTTGAGGAAGTCGACGCCGTTGAAGTCGATCACGTCGGCACCGAGTTCGCGCAGCTCCGAGCAGAGCCGTTCGAACGCCGCCAGGTGCGCCGGCCCGTACTGGCTCTGAGGGTCGACGCCCTGTTTGGTTTCGCTCGTTTCTTTCCCTTCTTTCTGGACCGCGACCGTCACCCAGTCGGTCTTGTTGATGCCGATGGTCAGCCCGGCCAGCGGCTTCGAGCCGATCCGCGGGCTCAGCGAGAGCTGCGGATAGTCCCGCGGGATCGCCAGCGTCTGCGGGTCTCCGAACGGGTCCGGTCCGTCGGCGATCAGCGCGTTCAGGATCAGCGCCGCGTCGCGGCCGGAGCGGGCGATCGGGCCGATCGTGTCGTAGCCCGGCGAGAGGGGCATGAGGCCGGCGACCGAGACGAGGCCCTGAGAGACCTTGATCGCCGAGTCACCGTTGCAGGCGCTGGGGAAGATCACCGAGCCGCCGGTCTCCTCGCCGAGGCAGAAGGCGGCGAGGCGGGCCGCCGAGGCGACGCCGGAGCCCTGGCTCGAGCCACCGGGGATGTATTCGATGTTCCAGGCGTTGCCGGCGAAGGTGCCGGCGATCGACCCCGAGTAGGAGGACGCGACGGTGATCCCGAGCGGCACCACGCCGCGCGCCCGCAGACGGGCGACCGAGGTCGCGTCTTCGATCCCCACGTTGCCGAGGAAGTCGACCGTGCCGTCCTGGGCGGGGAACCCTTCGACCGCGATCGAGTCCTTGACGCCCATCGGGATTCCACACAGGTAGGGCGCCGCCGGGCCCCCGGCGCGTGCCGCCGCGAGGCGTTCGTCGGCGGCCCGGGCGGCCGCCAGGCCGATGTCTTCGTTGATGCGGACGAAGGCCCCGTAGAGGCCGTTGTCGGCGTAGGTCTCGAAGGGGCCGTTGAGGGCGTTGCTGCGGGCGTAATACTCGTCCGCCAGCTCCACCGCGGAGACCTCGCCGGCCTGCAGCAGTGCCGCCAGCTCCATCACATCGTGGTCGGTCAGCGGGCGTTCGTCGG
>DASZUW010000170.1:0-4094 GCA_035547475.1 Solirubrobacterales bacterium | reverse complement strand
CATCCCCGAGGGCGTCTGCATGATGTACCACTCCAAGGACCGGCACCTGAACGTGCCGCTGACCGAGCAGGAAGGCAAGCGCGGCGGCACCGACAACTCGCTCACCCGGATCGTGATGAAGCCGACCCACTTCATCGGCGGCTACGCGCAGCTCTCCTTCGGCTTCAACTACTACGGGCCGACGGGGTCGCAACGCGACGAAGTGACGGTGCTGCGCAAGCGCCGGGCGGAGGTGGTGTTCGAGTGACGGTCCGGGCGCAGGTGGCGATGGTGATGAACCTCGACAAGTGCATCGGCTGCCACACCTGCTCGGTCACCTGCAAGCAGGTGTGGACCAACCGGCCGGGCGCCGAGTACGTCTGGTTCAACGACGTCGAGACGAAGCCCGGGCTCGGCTACCCGAAGCGCTGGGAGGACCAGGAGCGGTGGAAGGGCGGCTGGGAGCTCGACCGCAAGGGCCGCCTGCGGCTGAAGGCGGGCGGGCGGATCAAGAAGCTCCTGACGATCTTCTCCAACCCCGACCTGCCCGAGATCGACGACTACTACGAGCCCTGGACCTACGACTACGAGAAGCTGATCACGTCGCCGCTGTCCAAACACGACCCGGTGGCGCGGGCCCGCTCGCAGCTGACCGGACAGCCGCTCGAGCAGATCGAGTGGGGGCCGAACTGGGACGACAACCTGGCGGGCGCGCCCGAGCGGATCCACCAGGACCCGCTCACCGACGGCATCCAGGAGCAGGTGAAGGCGACCTACGAGCAGGCGTTCATGTTCTACCTGCCGCGGATCTGTGAGCACTGCCTGAACCCCTCGTGCGTCGCCTCCTGCCCCTCGGGCGCGATGTACAAGCGCGAGGAGGACGGCATCGTCCTGGTCGACCAGGCCAAGTGCCGCGGCTGGCGCTTCTGCGTCTCCGGCTGCCCCTACAAGAAGGTGTACTTCAACCACAGGACCGGCAAGGCGGAGAAGTGCACCCTGTGTTACCCGCGGATCGAGGCGGGGCTGCCGACGATCTGCTCGGAGACCTGCGTGGGACGCATCCGTTATATCGGCCTGGTCCTCTACGACTCAGACCGGGTCGAGGCCGCCGCCTCGGTCCCTGACCCGCACGAACTGCTGGACGCCCAGCGCGACGTCTTCCTCGATCCCGAGGACCCGGACGTGCGCGAGCGGGCGGCGCGCGACGGGATCCCCGACGACTGGATCGAGGCGGCGCGGCGCTCCCCGGTCTACGCGCTCGCCCACCGCTACGAGGTCGCGCTGCCGCTGCACCCGGAGTTCCGCACGCTGCCGATGGTGTGGTACGTGCCGCCGCTCTCGCCGATCGTCAGCGCGCTCGAAGAGGACGGCTACGAGGCCGACCCCGACGCGGTCTTCCCGGCGATCGACTCGATGCGGATCCCGGTCGACTATCTCGCCAACCTGCTCGCCGCCGGGGACGCGGAGCGGATCCGCGGGGTGCTGCACCGGCTGGCGGCGATGCGCGGCCACATGCGCAAGCGCGAGGTGCTGGGCGAGCACGACGAGGCGCTGCCCGCCTCGGTCGGGATGAGCGTCGACGACGTCGAGGACATGTACCGGCTGCTGGCGATCGCCAAGTACGACGACCGTTACGTGATCCCGCAGGCGCACACCGAGCTGGGCGAGCGGTTGATGGAACAGCAGGGTGCCTGCGGCCTCGACTTCGAGGGCGGCCCCGGGAACTGCGGCATGGTGGCGCCCGAATCGGCCGCCGACACCGAGGGCTTCATGCTCGAAGGCGAACCCGGCCGCGTCGACCTGGACCTGGTGAAGATGGCCGGCGGTCGACGGCAGCGAGGGGAGAAATGATCCGCCGTCGACGGGAGCGAGCGGCGCGGGTCTACGAACTCTGCTCGCTGCTGTTGCGCTATCCCGATACCGCGCTCGATGCCGCGGCGCCGGCGGCGCCGGCGGCGGTCGCCGAGCTGCCGCGCGGGGACGCGCGGGCCGCGCTCGAGCGCTTCCTCGGCTGGTGGGAGGCGACCGCCCCGCCGGCGCGCGCCGCGCACTACGTCGAGGCGATCGACCTGAACAAGCGCTCCGGCCTCTACCTCACCTTCTACTCCGCCGGCGACAGGCGCGAGCGCGGCGCCGTCCTGGTGCGGCTGAAGCAGCTCTACCGCGCCGCGGGCCTGCCGCTGGAGGGCACCGAGCTGCCCGACTATCTGCCGGTCATGTTGGAGTTCGCCGCCGCCGCGCCCGACGGCCGTGGCGAGATCGTCCTGCGCGAGAACCGCGCCGCGCTGGAGCTGGTGCGGGCCGGCCTGCGCGACCTCGGCAGCCCCTACGCCGACCTCCTCGACGCGACCTGCGCGACGCTCGGCGAGGCCTCGGCGGCCGAGCGGGCGCTGGCCGGGCGGCTGGCGACGGGCGGGCCGCCGCGGGAGCTGGTCGGCCTCGAGCCCTTCGCGCCGCCCGAGGTCATGCCGACCACGGGGGCGCGGCGGTGAGCGCGGGCAAGGTCCTGCTCTGGATCATCCTTCCCTACGTGGCGATCACCACCTTCGTGGTCGGCCACTGGTGGCGCTACCGGCACGACCAGTTCGCCTGGACGAGCCGCTCCACCCAGCTGCTCGACCGCCGCGTGCTCGGCTGGGCGAGCCCGATGTTCCACTACGGCGCGCTCGCCGCGGTCGGCGGCCACGTCGTCGGCCTCTGCATCCCCCAGTCGCTGACCGAAGCGCTCGGGATCTCGGAGAGCGCCTACCGCTGGTTCTCGGCGATCGCCGGCGCCCTCGCCGGGGCGGTGACGCTGATCGGCTTCGTCGGCCTCGTCTACCGACGCGCCACCAGTCCGCGGGTGCGCCGCGCGACCACCCGGGTCGACATCGTCACCTACTTCCTCCTCACGGTGCTGATCGTGATGGGCTGCTGGATGACCTTCGGCTACAACCTCGCCTCCCACAGCCCCTACAACTATCGCGAGTCGATCGGCGAGTGGTGGCGCTCGATCTTCTACCTGGACCCCGACATCGACGCAATCTCCGGCGCGCCCCTGATCTACCAGCTGCACGCGATCATCGCCTGGTCCTTCTGGGCGCTCTTCCCGTTCAGCCGCCTCGTGCACGCCTGGAGCATCCCGCTGCAATACGTCGGCAGGCCCTACATCCTCTACCGACGCCGCTACGGTTCCGCCGCCAGGTGAGGCGAGGGCAGGACCGTCAACCTGCGACGGCGCAGGAAGTCGATCAGCTCGCGCTCGCTCGGCCTGAGGTCGGCCGAGGATCGGCAGACGACGAGGAAGCGGCGGGGGAACCGCAGCCCCTCGATCGGCCGCCGGTAGAGGCGGTCGTGTTTCTCGTCGAGCGCCAGCGCGGACAGGAGAATCGGCGTGTCGAGCTCGAGCGCCTCGCGCTTCGCGGCGGCGGAGCTGCCGACCTCGAGCCTCGGCGTCGCCAGCCGCTCGCGGAAGGAGCCGAGGGCGGCGTCGACCAGGCGGCGTCCGTGGGCGCCGGGATCGCGCACGATCAGCGGGGTGCGCAGGAACTCCTCCCGTCCGATCGTCTCCCGCCGATGCCAGGGATGGGATTCCGGGACGGCGAGGACGATCTCGTCGTCGAGCAGCTCGAGCTCCTCGAGGTGGTCTTCGGGATCGTCGGGTAGGCGGTTGGCGGCGATGCCGAGCTCGGCCCGGCCGTCAAGCACCATCCGCCGGACCACCTGCGAGTTGGCCGCAGTCAGCTCGAGCGGCCGCTGCGCCCCCGACCCGGTCTGGTAGGCGACCAGCTCCGGCGCCAGGTGGTACTCGCCCACGGTGTGGCTGACCGCGAGCCGCAGCGTCTCCTGCGTCGCGCCGAGGGTGCCGAGAAGGTCGGTGATCGCCTCGGCCTGGTCGAGCAGGCGACGCGCCTCGGGGTAGAGCCGCCGGCCCGCGGCGGTGAGCCTCACCCCCGAGCTCGAACGCTCGAGCAGCTCCACCCCGGCGATCGAAATGAGCGCAGATGAGCACCACGGAACGACCTAGAAGGTTCCGGTCCAGCGGGAGAAGGCGGCGCCGCGACCACCACGGCGAGCCGCCGGGGACGCCGCCGCACGACCCGCTCGACCGCCGGGTCGACGGCCGGATCGACGAG
>DASZUW010000169.1:0-3023 GCA_035547475.1 Solirubrobacterales bacterium | reverse complement strand
CTGTCCTTTGGTAGCCCACAGGGCTACCAAAGGACAGAGGGTCGCGATCCGGGCGCCCGACGGCCGACGGAAGGGGCACGGAGGTGTGACCTCGTGTGCCTTCCGTGTCCTTGGCCACGCTTCCGTGCGGGTTCCTCGACGGCCTCCAACGCGCTGCAGTACTTACTGTCGCCATAGCGACAGTAAGTACTGCAGCGCGCCCGGGGACGCGTATCGGGCCGCGGAGGCTGAGGGTCCCTCCCCCGAAGGCCTCCCGGGTAGTCACCCGCGTCCGCCGCCCCGCTACGGTGCGCTCATGGAGCGCTATGTCGCCTTCCTGCGCGGGATGAATCTCGGCAAGCGCCGGGTGAAGAACCCGGAGCTGGTCGGGCACTTCGAGGCGATGGGGGTGGAGGAGGTGGCGACGTTTCGGGCCAGCGGGAACGTCGTCTTCGTCGACCCGGCCGGGGAGGGGGAGGCGGAGCTGCAGAGGCGGCTGGAAGCGGGGCTCGACGCGCGGCTCGGGTACGACGTCGCAGTGTTCCTGCGCAGCGCGAAGGAGGTCGCGGCGATCGCGGCGCGGCAGCCGTTCGACGCGAGGGCGATCGCGGCCTCGAAGGGCAAACCGCAGGTCGTGCTGCTCGGGGGAAAGCCGGGGGCGAAGGCCAGGCGGGCGCTGGAGGAGATCGCTCCAGCGGGCGATTTGATGGTGATCGAGGGGCGCGAGCTGCACTGGTTGCCGGCGGTCGGACTGTCCGAAACCGAGCTCGACACGAAGGCCCTCGACGCCGCGCTCGGCAAGGGCACGACGCGGACCGCCGGCACGATCGAGCAGATCGCCGCGAGGTACTGCGGCTGAGCCGCCTCGACGCGGCCGAGGGGCGGCGTCATTTACCTTCAAACCATGGCGATCGCGACCGCGACCTCACTGGACGTCTACGTCGGCGGCAAGCTGCTGTTCGGCGACGTCTCCTTCAAGCTCGAGCCGGGCGACCGGATGACGCTGTCCGGGCGCAACGGGGCCGGAAAGTCGACTCTGCTGCGCGTGCTCGCGGGCGAGCTGACCCCCGAGGAGGGCTCGGTGTCGATCCAGCGCGGCGCCCGCGTCGCCCTCCACGACCAGCGCCCGCCGCGCGACTCCGACGCGAGGCTCGGCGAGTACGTCTTCTCCGGCCGCACCGACATGCTGGAGACCGAGGCGGAGCTGGCGCGGCTGGAGGAGGAGATGGCGGGCGGGGCCTCGGAGGAGACGATGAACGCCTACGCGGCCGCCCAGTCACGGCTCGAAGCCGGCGGCGGCTACCGCTGGCGCGACCAGGTGCTGGAAGTGCTGCGCGGGCTCGGCTTCGGCCCCGAGCACGCCGACCGCGAGCTGAAGACCTTCTCCGGCGGCGAGCTCACGCGCGCGTCGCTGGCCCGGGCGCTCGCCGCGCGCCCCGACCTGCTGCTCCTCGACGAGCCCACGAACCACCTCGACATCCCCTCGCTGGAGTGGCTCGAGCGCTATCTCGTCGACCTCGACGCCGCCGTGGTCCTCGTCGCCCACGACCGCTGGTTCCTGGAGGCGGTCGGCACCTCGGTGCTGGAGCTGGAGGCCGGGCGCGCGCGCTTCTTCGCCGGCCCCTGGCACGCCTGGCGCCAGGAGCAGGCCGCGCGCCAGATCGCGCTCGGCAAGGCGATCGACCGCCAGGAAGCCGAGATCGCGCGGATGGAGCGCTTCGTCGAGCGCTTCCGCTACAAGGCGACGAAGGCGCGCCAGGCCCAGTCGCGGCTCAAGCAGATCGAGAAGAAGAAGAAGGACGGCCCGCTGGCGGAAAAGCGCGACAACCGCCACCTGCGCTTCTCCTTCAAACCCCCGGAGCGGCCCGGGCGCGTCGTCCTGAAGATGGTCGACGCGCGGATCGAGGTACCGGGGCGGGTGCTGCTCGACGGCGCCGCGCTCGAGGTCGAACGCGGCGAGCACGTGGTGCTGGTCGGCGCCAACGGCAGCGGCAAGACGACGCTGATCGAGACGCTCGCCGGGGAGCGGCCACCCGCCGCGGGGATCGTCCGCACCGGCCACAACGTCAACCTCGGTTACCTCTCCCAGCACGCCGACACGGCCGCCGGCGCGGGCACGGTCCTCGACGCGGCGCAGCGCGAGACCGGCCTCACCGGCCCGAAGGCGCGCGCGCTCCTCGGCGGCTTCCTCTTCTCCGGCGCCGACGTCGAAAAACAGCTCTCCGACATCTCCGGGGGCGAGCAGCGGCGGCTGTCGCTCGCGATCCTCGTCGCCTCCGGCGCCAACGTGCTGATCCTCGACGAGCCGACGAACCACCTCGACATCGAGAGCCGCGAGGCGCTCGAGGACGCGCTGACGGAGTTCGAGGGCTCGGTCGTCCTGATCTCCCACGACCGGGCGCTGCTGGAGGCGGTCGGCAGCCGCACGATCGTGCTCGAGGACGGCAGGCTGACCAGCCACCCGAGCGGCTGGGCGGAGTACCAGCGGCGGCGCGACGAACGGGAGGCGGAGACGGAGGCGGCGGCGGCGAAGTCGGCGAAGAAGGAGAAGGCCGCGGGGGCGACGGCGACGAAGCGGCGCGACGGCAAGGCGGCCGAACGGGCGGTGCGCAAGGCGGCGCGGCTCGAGGAGCGGATCGAACGGGCCGAAGCGAATCTGCGCGAGGTCGAGGAGGAGCTCGCCGATCCGGCCGCGTGGTCGAGCCCGAGCCGCACCGAGCGGGCGACGGCGCGGCACGAAGCGGCGAAGGCCGCGGTCGACGAGCTGCTGGCGGAGTGGGAGGCGGTCCAGGGCGCGGCGGAGGCCGCCGCGACGTAGGGCGCGCGGCCGGGTCGCCTAGAAGACGACGGTCCGGCCGCCGTCGAGGAGCACGCGGTCCTCGAGGTGCGCGGTCACCGCGCGCGCCAGCACCAGCCGCTCGACGTCGCGGCCGATCCGCACCAGGTCCGGGACCTCGTCCTCGTGGCCGACCCGGACGACGTCCTGGTCGATGATCGGCCCGGCGTCGAGCTCCGGGGTCACGTAGTGGGCGGTCGCGCCGATC
>DASZUW010000168.1:0-5436 GCA_035547475.1 Solirubrobacterales bacterium | reverse complement strand
AGTCCTCATATAGAGGACTTTTCGGCCCATCAACACTCAGGGGACGGTGGAGACGCTGGGGGTGGTGCCGGGGGCGAGGTGGGCGGGGGTGCCGAACGCGTCGGGGTCGGAGGTCGGCCAGACGGCGCCGATGTAGGCGCGGAAGGCGGCGGCGAGGGGGTTGGCGTCGGCGGCCGGCGGTTCGGCGGCGAGGCCGACGACCGTGGTGCCGGTCCGGGTCGAGTAGGTCCTCGGCGCGCCGTCGGGGCCCTGGTAGGAGACGAGCGCGCCGCCGCCGGGCTGGGCGGCGATTGTCGGGCTCGAGCCGGGGAGCATCGGCAGGCCGGTGTCCTCGTAGCCGCCCGCGGTCGAGTAGAGCCAGAGGGTCCACGTCGTCGCCTGGAAGGCGGCCCAATGGTCGCCGGAGCGTTCGGCGCCGGTCTGCTGCTGGAAGGCGTACCAGGCGGGCTCGTAGGCGCCGTCCTCGGTCTGCAGGCCCGCGTACCCGTCCCAGGTCCTGCCGCCGAAGTCGCGCACGTTGTACCAGGCGACCAGAGGGATGTCCTCGGCTTCGGCGTTGGCCTTGATCCATTCGAGCGATTCGGTGAGGACCGTCGCCGCTTCCTCGGGGTCGACCGTCTGGCCCGCCGGGACGTGGCCGTGGGTGGGCCAGCCGACCTCGGTGATCCAGAGCGACTTGCCGGCCCCTTCCGGCAGCGCGTCGAGGTAGGCGCGGACGCCGCTGACGGCTGCCGCCATCCCCGCCGCACCGTCCGCGAAGGAGTAGGGATGGATCGCGACGCCGGTCACGTTCGGCCCCAGCCCGCCGGTGGACGCGGCGCCGGCCAGGAAGGCTTCGTAGCCCTCGCCCACCTGGGTGTTGAGGGCGCCGAAGAGGACGTTCGTCGGCGCGCCCGCCCGCGCCCGCGCCCCCGCCTGGATCTGCTCGGCGGTGTAGGCGAGGAAGGTCCCGTAGCTCGCCGCTTCGTCGGGCCGCGGATCAACGCCCGGGATGTTCGGCTCGTTCCACACTTCCCAGGCGGTGATCGGCGCCGGGTTCACCTTCCCTTCCCAGAAGGTGCCGCCGACGCCGTAGCGTTCGACCGCTTCCCGCACCCAGGCGCCCCATTGCGCCCACCCCGGGTCGCCCGGCCGCGGGAGCTCGGTGCCGTTCTGCAGCGTCGGCAGGATCGTCACGCCCCGCTCCCACGCTTCCTCGACCAGCCCGTCGTTGTTCGTCCAGTCCCCGCCCGGCCCGTTGTATTCGAGCGGCTGGTGGTAGACGGTCGCCCCCGAGGCCTGCACCGCGTCCAGGAGTTCGGCCGACGAGGAGTTGTTCCCGTCCCAGTTCAGCCCGTAGGTGAGCGCCGCGGCGGGCGAGGCCGTCGCGACGAGGATGCCGATCGCGAGTGCCGCCGCGAGCAGCACCCGTCGGGGAAGGAGGTTCGAGCGCATCGTCTCCTCATGTTGCCGGGCGCCGTGAGCGGGCTGCCTCATCGGAGGCCACAACAGCCGAGGCGCCCGAAAGGTGCGCGGCGGGCCGGGGGCGGATCGCCTCGAGGTGCGTCAGGGGCCGAGCAGCGCGGCGGGGATGACCGCGATGCCATCCGGGCGACGGTAGGCAGTCTGCCCGGTGGTGACGATGACCGCATCGGCAAGGCCGTCACCGAGCTTCTCCCGGAGCCAACGCAGATGGCGGACATCGTGGTCTTCGGCGACCTGTCCCAACTTCACCTCGATGGCGAGAACCGAACGGCCCCGCTCGACGATCAGGTCGACCTCCCGCTCCCCCCGTTGGGTGCGAAGGTGGGAGACCCGGGCACGCGCCTGCTGGGCGTAGACGCGCACGCAGAGCGTCACCAGCGACTCGAACAGCGAGCCGAGCAACGTCCCGTCGCGTGGCAGGTCCGGACCCGATGCGCCACCCTGCAGCAATCCAGCGGCATCGACCCCGAGCAATCTCGCAGCCAGCGCTGGATCCGCGAGGTGGTGCTTGGGCGGCGAGGAGAGCCTGCTCATCCGGTTGTACGTCGGCAGCCAGGCGGGCACCGGGTCCAGGATCCAGAGCCGCTCGAGGATGTCTCGATAGGCGATTGAGGTGGGGCGCGACGGCTTCTCCGCCTGGTCGCCCGTAGCCGCATCGCGGATCTTCTCGAAGCTGGCCGTGGTTGCGGTCGCCGCCGCATACGCGCTCATCCAACGTCGCAGCGTCGCCGGCCGCCGGACCGAGCGTCCGAGCTCCTCGAACTCGCGCTCGACTATGTGGTCGAGATAGCTGTCGAGTTGGGCCTCGAGCAGGCGAGGAGGGAGATCGCGGAGGCCCGGAAAGCCCGAGCGCAAGATCTCCTCGACGTAGTCCCCGAGGCGGAGCTCGGTGTGTCCGTCCACGCGGGGTCGGTGTCCTCCGAGCAACGCCTCAAGGCTGACCGTCGGGGTCTCCACCTCGCGCTCCGACATAGTCATCGGCCGGAGCCGCGCTCGCACGACCCTGCCCGCGCCCGAATGAGTCGGAAGCTCAGTGGGCGTCGCGGAGCCGGTCAACAGAAAGCTTCCCGGGCCGGCGCCGTCATCGACCGCGCGGCGCACGCGGTCGAAGGACTCGGGCACCCGTTGCCACTCGTCGATCAAGATCGGCTTCTCCCCTTCGACCAGCCGCCCCAGATCGGCTTCGATGATCGCGCGTTCCTCGGCATCGTCGAGCCGGCGCGTGGTCGCCGCTCTGCGCATGGCGGTGACCGTCTTCCCCACCGCCTTCGGCCCCTCGATGGCGACGGCGGCAAGGCCCGACAGCAGTTCGTCGAGCTCCTCGTCGATGACGCGCGGGCGATAGGAGGCACCGGTGGCAACCGAGTGCGCTTTACCGTCTGGCATGCGTCTACTTTACATATTCGCGCACCTGTGCTTTACATTTTCGCGGAGCGGCGCAGGCGCGACCAGTCGAGGCGGGCGAGGCCCAGATCAGAGCGATCGCGCCGATCCCGAGCGAGACGACGCGATCCAGATGCCCGCCGACCCCCCGTTGTCGATGGGCCGAAAAACGACGTATATCAGGGCTTTTCGGCCCATCAACACTCAGGGGACGGTGGAGACGCCGGGGGTGGCCGCCTCTTCGTGGTTGTATAATCTGGCCTATAATAATCTGGCCTATGCCCGTCGAGACCTTCACCTGGCCGCTCCACGACCGCTTTCTGAACCGCAACAAGGAGCTCGACCAGCTGCGGCGATGGTGGGACGGGCGCGGGCGCGACCTGATCACCCTCCACGGACGCCGCCGCGTGGGCAAGTCGTGGCTCTTCCGCGCCTTCGCCCACGGCAAGCCCGCGATCGTCCTCGTCGCCGAGGCCGGCGCCCGCGGCCCCCAGCTGCGCCAGTTCGCCGATCGCCTCGAGGCCGGGCTCGGCCTGCGTCCGGAGATCCGGACGGTCCCGGACCTGTTCCGGGTCCTCTACCGGCTCGGCGCCGAGCGCAAGACGCTCGCGGTCATCGACGAGTTCCCCTATCTGCTCCCCGCCGCGCGCCGCGAGCGGCAGGAGGTCCTCACCGCGATCCAGGCCGTGATCGAGGAGGAGCGCGACTCCTCGAAGACGAAGTTCGTCCTCTGCGGCTCGCAGATCGCCACGATGGAGAGGCTCACCGCCGAGGAAAGCCCCCTGCACGGGAGGCTCCGGCGCCTGTTCGTCTCGCCTCTGGGACCGGACGAATGCGTGCCGTTCATCGAGGCCGAAGGCCCGCGGGACTGGGTCGAGCGCTACTCGGTCGGCGGCGGTATGCCGCTCTACCTCGACGAGCTCGGGCGCGGCGGGCCGCTCCGCAAGCTGCTCGAAGAGAACGTGCTCCACCGGCTGGGCAGCCTCTTCGAGGAGCCGCCCTTCGTGCTCCAGCAGGAGCTACAGCGTCCCGGCGTCTACTTCTCCCTGCTGGAGGAGATCGCCACCGGCCCGCGCACGCTCGGCGACCTCGCCGCCGCCCTCGGCACCTCCGGCACGTCGCTGACCGAGTACCTGCGCGCGCTGCAGGAGATGCGGATCGTCGATCGCGACCTGCCGATCACCAGCCGACCCAACGCGACCGGCTACCGGTACCGACTCGCCGACGGCTTCTTCGGCTTCTGGTTTCGCTTCGTGCGCCCCTTCGCCGCCGAGCTCGAAGCCGGGCTGGCGCCGGCCGACCTCTGGCTAACGGAGATCGCGCCGGCCTTCCCCGACCACATCGCCCCCGCCTTCGAGGCGCTCTGCCGCCGCTGGGCGCGCGCCAACCTCGGCGACCGGGCGAGCCGCGTGGGCGCCTGGTGGGGCCCGGCCCTGAACGAGCTGCGGGCGAGCGGCGAGCGCACCGCCGAGGAGATCGACGTCGTCGGCGTCGCCCGCGGACGCGTCTCCTTGGTCGGCGAGTGCAAGTGGACCGCGAAGCCAGTCTCGGTCTACCTCCTCGCCGAGATCGAGCGCTTCAAGCTGCCCGCCCTCGTCCAGAGCGGCGCCAAGCTCGCCAAGGACGGGCCGCTGATCGTCCTCTTCTCACGGAGCGGCTTCACCGCCGGGCTGCGCCGCCTCGCCGCGAGCCGCGAGGACCTGCGACTGGTCGAGCTTGCCGACGTCGTCCCGGGGAGCCTCGGAGCTCAGGACCCGAGCAGCGCCGCGGGGACGACCGCGATGCCGTCCGAGCGGCGCCGGCGATGACGCGCGGGAGGAATCCGCCCCAGAGCAGCCGTTCGAGGGACTCGACCGACGGCGAGACCTCGCCGCGCTCGAGGCGCGAGATCTAAGCGAGCATCACTCGCCTGGGTGGCGGCGCAGGCGCGACCAGTCGAGGCCGGCGAGGCCCCAGATCAGGGCGATCGCGCCGATCGCGAGCGAGACGACCGTGATCCAGATGCCGATCGTCACTTCGGTGTCCCAGTGGGTGGCGAAGGTGATCTCGCGCGGCCGGTCGGAGGCCGGGACGCGGACGATCTGGTCGCTGTTCTCGTTGCGGGCGACGGCTTCGGCGCCGGTGATCTTCACGAAGTAGGGGCCGGTTACGACGTTGGTGAGGATCGTGCCTTCCGGGCCGGGCGGGATCGTGACCGTGTAGCTCTTCTTGATGCCTTCGTCGACCGGGACGTGGATTTCGCCGGGGAGGGTCGGTTCGCCGAGCGGCTCCGAGGCGTCGCCGAACTGGACGAAGGCGTACCAGGTTTCCGGCGGCGTCGCGGCCGACGCGACGGCGGCGTCGCGGCCGCCGGGCAGCCACGAGCGCACCTGCGCGGTCTGCACGATCGCGGCGTAGAAGCTGAGCGCGGAGACGAGGACGAGGAGCCCGGCGGGCACCCGCGAGGTCGTGCCGGAGCGCTGCATCGCCGCGATCGCCAGCGTCGTCACCCCGACCATCGCCAGGTCGACGTAGGTCATCAGCCGGTACGGGAACTGGATGTAGGTGAGGAAGCTCGGCAGGTGCCAGATCGAGGTCGAGTGCATGATC
>DASZUW010000167.1:0-5347 GCA_035547475.1 Solirubrobacterales bacterium | reverse complement strand
GACGAGCGCTTCGACCTCGAGTCGACGCGCAGCAATTTCGCGATCCTGCTCGCCGGCTTCGCCGTGCTGATGGCCGCGGTCGCGGGCGTGGGCGGATCCTCCCACCAGGAGGGTCCGGCGCCAGATCACAGGAGAGTGGACGATGGACCTGCTGGAGTGCCCTGACTGCGCCTCGTGCTATGTCGTGTGTTGCGCCGGGAGCGGCAAGGGCTGATCTGCCGCCACTGTCGGCGGGAACTACGCGTGCGCGACAGGTCCGTAGATCCCTTGGGCGAGGCCCACCCGCCGGTGGGCATCTCATTGTCCGAGGTCGCGCCCCATCTTGCCGAACGGCTCTTCGCCGGTCCCAGGGGCGCAGGCTGAAGTCGAATGGGCGCGTCAGCCAAGGGGTCAGCTTTCACCGAGCCGGCGCGTAAAGTGCGGATGTGGACCTGTGCTCTTCACTACGGGGTCAGCCGCGGACCGCTCGCGGAGAGGCTTCGGGGAGCGGCTTTTCGTGCTTCGAGCCTCACGGTCCCGAGCGCGCCGTCTGCATCGCTGTCGCGGGGCCGGTCGACGATGTGGACTGAAGTCCGGTCGGGCGAGTCGTCGCCCGCGCCGCACGAGCGTCTGGCGGATGACCCAAGGTGCCGGTCTTGAAACGGGCCGACGCATTGCAGCCGCTCTCCCGTGAGCATCTCGTCGCGCTCATCACCGCCAAGAAGCTACGTGCGGCGGAGGATCTGAGGACCGCGACACAGGACTTCCTTGCGTTCTGGGACGAGGAGGGCCGGAGGCACTTCCGTATCGAGGAGGAGGTGCTCCTCCCTGGTTGGGCTGCCTACGGGGAGCTCGACCATCGCGGGGTTGAGCGAATGCTCAAAGAGCACCTGATGATCCGACGCCAAGCGCTTCTCCTCAGCGCAGGTGAAATTTCGCTCGCCGAGGTGCACGCACTGGGCGATTTGCTTCACGACCACGTTCGCTTCGAGGAGCGCCAGCTGTTCGTCGCCGCCGAAGCAGCTCTTGACGACGACGCCCTGAGACGCCTCGCCGCCGCGATCGAACGCGCGGAGTCCGGCGAATGACTGGCGATCGGTCTCGAAGCCGCCGACCCGCCGGGCTGGTCACGTTGGGTTCGTATCGCGCGATCCGGTCGTTCTTTCCTTTCCTTCCGATCGGTGGGTGCCGCAAGGTGTAGGGCGGGATCGCGCCCTGGCAATCCCAGGGCCCTGGGATTGCCAGGCCACCCCGGAGCCCGTAGATGTCGGGTGACGACGGACAAAGCGGGATCCAGATGAACCTTCGGGCGGTCGTCGTCATGGGGCAATGCGGGGAATCTTAAGATGTTTTAAGATCTCCCGACGCGCCGATGACCACTGCATCCGATAGCCGCTCGAACGACACCGCCCGCGAACCGATCCACCGGGTGAAGGCGGATTTCTTCCGCACGCTGGGCCATCCGGTTCGGGTGCGGGTCATCGGCCTGCTGAAGGAGGGGGAGAAGACCGTCGGGCAGCTCCAGGCCGAGTTGGGGATCGATTCGAGCGGCGCGTCCCAGCATCTTGCGGCGATGCGTCGGGCGGGCATCCTCGAGGCCCGCAAGGAAGGGACGAGCGTCCACTACAGCGTCCGTGACCCGCGGGTCTTCCAGATGATGGAGAGCGCCCGCCAGGTCATCGGTTCGCATCTCGAAGAAGCACACTCGCTCCTGGGGGAGCTGGGGGAGGAAGACGCGCCCAGGGAAGGCGCGACGACGAAGCGGCCACGCTCGCGATAGGCCGGACCACTTGGGAGCGTTGGAATCGGTGGCGGCCCTCGGGGCCGCACTTCTCGTCGTGGGGACGATGGGCTCCCTGGCCCGCCCTTTCGCGAGCGTGGCGATCGCGTTGCAGGCGGCGGGGATCGCCCTCGCCGGCGCCGCCGGGGCGGCGGTGTTCCTCGGCACGGCGCCGCGCGGGGCCGGCTTCCGCGACGGCCTCGACCCGGCCTTCGGCATCGACGGGCTGAGCGGGTTCTTCCTCGCGACGATCGCCCTGGTCGCCCTGCCGTCGCTCCTCTACGGACGCAAGTACCTGCGCGGCGGCCCGGGCGAAGGCTGGTCGATCGCGCTCGGCGGACTCTTCCTGCTCTCCCTCGGCGGGGTCGTCACCGCCCGCGACCCGTCGATCTTCCTTGCCTCCTGGGAGCTGATGACGATCGCCCCGGCGGCAGCGATCCTCGTCCGCCGCCGCGATGCCGAGGCGCGTCACGTCGTGTTCGTCTACCTCGCCATCACCCACCTCGGCGGCGCCGGGGTCTGGATCAGCCTGCTCACCCTCGCCAAGTGCGGCGCGCTCGCCGATCCCGGCGCGCTCGCCGGGCAGGGGGCGGCGGTGCAGACGCTGGTGCTCGTCGCCGCCCTGGTCGGCTTCGGCACCAAGGCCGGGCTGGCCCCGCTCCACACCTGGCTCCCCCGCGCCCACCCGGTCGCACCCAGCCATTTCTCGGCGCTGATGTCGGGGGTGATGGTGAAGGTCGCGATCTACGGCCTCATCCGGGTGCTGTTCGAGTGGGCGGCACCGGTCCCCCTCTGGGTCGGGATGACCCTGCTGGCGGTCGGCCTGCTCTCCGCCCTCTCCGCCGTCCTCCTCGCCCTCGTCCAGCGCGACCTGAAGCGGCTGTTGGCATTCAGCACGATCGAGAACGTCGGCATCGTCGCCCTCGCGCTCGGCGCCTCGCTCGTCTTCCTCTGGCAGGGCGACCGCACCTGGGCGGCCCTCGCCTTCGCCGCGGCCCTCCTTCACGCCCTCAACCACGCCCTCTTCAAGAGCCTCCTCTTCCTCGCCGCCGGATCCTTCGAGCGCGCCGCCGGCTCGCTCGATCTCGATCGGCTCGGCGGGCTGTTGCGGCGGATGCCGTGGACCGGGGGCGCCTTCCTCCTCGGCGCGGCGGCGATCGCCGGCGTGCCGCCGCTGAACGGCTTCGTCTCCGAGTGGCTGACCGTGCAGGCGCTCGTCCACGTCGGCTTCGGCCCCGCCCTCGGCACCGGGCTCGCCGGTGGGATCGCCGCCGCCGGGTTGGCGGCGACCGCGGCGCTCGCTCTGTACTGCTTCGTCAAGGCGGCCGGGCTGGCGCTGCTCGGGGAACCGCGCACGCCCGCGGCGGCGCGGGCGGTCGAGCCCGGCCCTGCGATGCGCCTGGCACCAGTGCTCCTCGCCGCCGCCTGCGTCGCCCTCGCCGCCGTCTCGGGGCTGCTGCTGCCGGCGCTCGCCAAGCTGGCGCCCGGGTCGCCCGCGGTAGCCGGCCACCCGAGCCTCGAGCTGCCCGGGACCGGTTCGCTGCCCTCGCCGTGGCTCTTGGTCGGGATCGCCGTCCTGACCGCGGTGGCCTGGCGTCTGCGCGGCGGGCGCCGCGCGGCCCCGGTGCCCGCCTGGGCCTGCGGACAGCGGATCGAGCCTTCGCTGCGCTGGACCTCGGCCGGATTCGCCAAGCCCCTCGTCCTCGTCGCGCAGAGCGTGCTGCGCCCGGCGCGCGAGGTCGAGGTGGCGCGCGCGGGCGCCCTGGTGGAGGGGGTCGAGTACCGCGCCGAGGTCCCCCACCTCTTCGACGTCCACCTCTACCGACCGTTGCGCGCCCGCGCCCTGGCCCTCGCGGCGACGATGCGACGCCTTCAATCGGGGAGCGTCCGCGCCTACGCCGCCTACCTGCTGCTGATGGTGCTGGCGCTGTTGGTCCTGGTCCGCGTGGGGGCGCTCGGATGACCGTCGCCGCCGCCTTGATCCAGGTCCTCGGGGGAGCCCTCCTGGCGCCGCTGGTGCCCGGCCTCGTCCACTCCCTGAAGGCGCGCCTCCAGGGCCGGCGCGGAGCCTCGCCGCTGCAGCCCTACCGCGACCTACGCCGGCTCTGGGGCAAGAGCGGCGCCGATCCGCAGCCGACCACGATCGTCTACCGCCTCGCGCCGTGCCTGATCGCCGCCGCCACCGCGCTCGCCGTGCTGATCGTCCCGATCGCGGGCCAGGCGCCGGACTGGTCGCTCGGCAACGACGCCCTGGTCCTCGTGGGCCTCCTCGCCCTCGGTCGCTTCGCCCTTGCCGCCTCGAGTTGGGACACCGGCTCCGGCTTCGCCCTGATGGCATCGGGCCGCGATCTCACCTTCGCCGTGCTCGGCGAGGCCCTCCTGCTGCTCGCCCTCCTGATCGCGGCGTATCCCGCCCGCAGCACCGATCTGGTGGCGATGGGCGCCGCGGCGGCGGGCGCGGCCCCGTGGGGAGAACCGGCGCACTGGTGCGGGGCCGCGGCGTTCGCCCTGGTCGTCCTGGTCGAGACCGGCCGACAACCGATCGACAACCCCGACACCCACCTCGAGCTGACGATGATCCATGAGGGCCCGCTGCTCGAGTACGCGGGCCGCGACCTGGCGCTGCTCGAGTGGAGCGCCGCCGCCCGCCATTGGCTCGTCTTGGTGCTGGCGGCGGAGCTCTTCGCGCCGCACTGGGGCGGCTTCTGGGAGCAGCTCGGCTGGCTGGCCCTGGCGCTCGCGGGGCTCTGCGCGGCGCTCGCCCTGACCGAGACGGCGCAGGCGAAGATGCGGGTCCTCCGGGTGCCGGGCCTGCTCGCCGGCGGCTGTGCCCTGGCCCTGGTCGGGCTGGCGAGCGCGCTGGTCGGAGGGCTGGTGTGAGCGCCGCGGTCGCCGCCCTCGTCGCGCTCGGATTCGGCATCGCCGTGGTGCGGCGCCGCAGCCTCGCGATCGCGCTGGTCGCGGCCCAGGGCCTGCTCCTCGGCGTCGTCGCGCTCGCCCGCGACGGCGGCGACGGCGGGGCGATGGCGCTCGCCGGCGGGATCCTCCTCTTCCGCGCCGTCGCCATCCCGGTGCTGCTCGGCCTCGCCCGCCGCCGCACCCCGGAGCGGACGCTCGTCGCGCCGACCACCTCGGTGGCGACCCGGCTTCTCCTCACCGCGGCCGTCGTCCTGGTCGCGGTCGCGGCGACGCCGCCGCTCGGGCTCGGCGACCGGGTTGCCGAACACGGCGCCGTCGCGATGCTCTGCCTCGGGATCGCGATCGTCGTCGTCCGCCGGCCGGCGGTCCTGCAGGTGGCGGGGGTCCTCGTCGCCGAGAACGGCGCCTACCTGCTCGCGATCGCGGTCCCTGGCGGCGTCCCGGCGGCGATCGAGCTCGGGGTCCTGTTCGACCTCGTCCTCGTGGTCACCGTCGCCGCCGCCTTCACCGGCAAGATCCACGAGCGCTTCGGCAGCGGCGACACCGACCTCCTGCGAGGCCTGCGTGACTGAGGCGCTGGCGATCGCGCTGCCGGCCCTGCCCGCGCTTGCCGCCGGGATGGTCCTCCTGCTCCCCAGCGGGCGCGCCGCCGACCGCTTCAACCTCCTC
>DASZUW010000166.1:0-6568 GCA_035547475.1 Solirubrobacterales bacterium | reverse complement strand
CTGGCGGCGACGCTCGACAAGATCGCCGCGGCGGGGATCGAGAACGTCTTCGCGCTGCGCGGGGACCCGCCGCGCGGGCAGGACGACTTCGTCCAGCCGGAGGGCGGCCTGGGCAGCGCCGCCGAGCTGACCCGCTTCATCGAAGACGGGCCGTGGGACTTCGCTCTCGGCGGCGCCTGCTTCCCGGAGGTGCACCCGGAGGCGCCCGACCTGGAGACCGACCTCGCCTACCTCAAGCAGAAGGTGGAGGCGGGCGCCTCCTTCCTCACCACCCAGCTCTTCTTCGACAACCAGGTGTACTTCGACTTCGTCGCCGCGGCGCGGGCGGCGGGGATCGAGGTGCCGATCCTGGCCGGGGTGATCCCGGTCGGCAGCTTCGCCCAGACCAGGCGCATCTGCGAGCTCTGCGAAGCCTCGATCCCGGCGCCGCTCGAAGCCGCCTTCGCGGCGGTCGGCGACGACCCCGAGCGCGAGTTCGAGCTCGGCGTCGCCTACGCGGCGCAGCAGTGCTCGGAGCTCCTGATCGCGGGCGCGCCGGGGATCCACTTCTACGCGCTGAACCGGGCGCCGGCGACGCGCGCCGTGCTCGGGGCGCTGAAGGCCTCAAAGCCCTGGGAGCGGACCCGCGGCGACGTGGCGCGGGTCGCCGGGCGCATCGGCTGAGCCGCGGCGTCAGGCGGGCGCGCGGTAGGCGGGGAAGAAGCCGCCGGCGTCGCGGTCGCCGGCGAGGGCGGCATAGCGCTCCGGGTCGCAGACGATCTCCGAGGTGCGCCAGGCCAGCGTGCGGTTGGCGAAGCCGCGCTTGAACTCCTCGAGCGCGTCGCCGGGGCGGATGCCGCCGCCGAGGTTGAGCGGCAGACCGAGCTCGTTCGCGTGCTCGACCAGGCGGGTGACGACGTTCTTCATCGGCGAGTCGGCGAGGCGCGCGTCGGCGCTGCCGCTGAGGTAGTAGTGCAGGTAGCCGTCGGAGACGCAGGCGATCGAGGCGGCGGCGGGGGCGCCGTCGGGGTCGGTGGCCAGCGCCAGCCAGGTGCGCTCGGCGGCGAAGACCTTCGCGAAGTAGGCGGCCCCGAAGAAGTAGTGGGGCGCGGCATCGGTGCGGCGCATGGTCTGCTCGTAGAGGTCGAGGAAGGCGGCGCGCTGGTCGGCGCTCGTCTCGGCGGCCGGGATCAGGTCGACCGCGTAGCCCGCCTCGAGGTTGCGGCGGACCTGGCGGCGGTCGCTCGGGCGGCTCTTCGGCGCCGTCGCCGGATCGTGGATCTGGACCACGTTGCGCTCGGTCGCGCCGGCCAGCGGGACCAGGTCGAGCCGGTGGCGGACGAAGACCGAGACGAGGCCGGTGCGCCGGAAGTCGATCGCGGCCGGGTCGAGGCCCCCGTCCGGGGCGTCGCCGACGACGCCGAAGCCCGGGTAGCCGTAGGGCGAGACGGCGTCGCGCTCGGGGCCCTCGCCGATCTCGCGGACGATCAGCGGCGCCAGGAGCTCCGCGTCGCCCGCCTCGATCCGCAGCGTGTGCGTCGCGCCCTCGGCGGCGAGGAAATGGGTGCCGCGGAAGAACTCCGCGGGGCGGCCGGCGGCGGCCGCGGCGCCGCCGTCGGAGATCAGCTGCGCGAAGGGCCTACTCACCGAACAGGTCGGCGGTGGCGGCGCGGAACTCGTCCGGCAGGACGCCCCAGACCTCACAATCGTCGGGCGGCTCCCCCTCGCGCGCGAGGTGGGCGCGCATCGTGCCCTCGTGCTTCCAGCCCTGGCTGGCGACCGTCTTCTTGGCGATCTCGTTGCGGGCCGGGATGCGCCCGTAGACGCGGTGGGCGCCGAACTCGTCGAAGGCCTTCTTGATCGTCAGCGCCTCCGCGCGCCGCCCGACCCCTTTGCCGCGCACGTCGTCGCCGATCAGCGCGCCGAGCTCCGGCGCGGTCTGGCGGAAGAGCCCGTAGAGGGCGGTGAAGCCGACCGGCTCCTCGAAGCCCTCGACGACGATCGCGTACTTGCGGTCCTCGCCGGAGTCGTCCATCGCCCGCCGCGTCCAGGCTTCGGCTTCCGCGAGCGAGAAGCTCCGCCGCTGCTCCATCAGCGATCTGGTCGCCTCGGGGTTGTTGAACCAGCGGTGGACGGCAGGCGCGTCCCCAGGCTCGAAGCGCCGCAGGGATACCTCAGGTCGATCAGCCATCGGCGCACACCCTACCCACGATGTTGATGGGCCGAAAAGTGCGCCATATCGTGGCTTTTCGGCCCATCAACATCAGTCGGGGGAGACGCCGCGGCCCGTCAGGACGGGGAGGACCGTCAGCGCGAGGATGCGGAGGTCGAGCAGGAGGCTGCGGTGGGCGACGTACCAGTCGTCGAGCTCGACCCGTTCGGGCCAGCCGATGTCGGCGCGGCCCTTGACCTGGGCCCAGCCGGTGATGCCGGGCCGGACACCGAAGCGCGGGTGGCCGTGGAGGTCGAAGTAGTCGAGGTGGGCGGGCAGGGCCGGACGGGGTCCGACCAGGGCCATGTCGCCGCGCAGGACGTTGACGAGGTTCGGGATCTCGTCGATCGACGTGCGGCGCATCAACTCGCCCGGCCGGGTGACGCGGGCGTCGCCCTTGCCGACGGCGGTGCCGACGCCGACCGGGTCGGAGCCCTCCACCATCGTCCGCAGCTTCAGCATCTCGAAGACGCGGCCGTCCTTGCCGACCCGGAGCTGGCGGTAGATGACCGGGCCGCGGCTGTCGAGCTTGATCCAGATCGCGAAGGCGAGCAGGACCGGGGCGAGGACGACGAGCCCGATCGCGGCGAGCAGCCGGTCGAGGGCGTGGGGCATCAGCGGCGCCCCCTCATCGGGTCCCCGCCGCCTTCTCCCAGCGCCCGCCCGCGCCGTGGCGCAGGCGGTCCCAGAGGCCGAGGACGATCGACGCCTGGGTGAGGACGTAGTAGCGGCAGACGCGCACCACCGTGTCGTCCGGCAGGCGGCCCGAGAGCGCCGCGACGGCGAGCAGGGCGAGCTGCAGGAGCAGGGTCAGGTAGTAGAACCAGCCGGTCCCGAGCAGCACCAGGTTGGCGAGGAAGACGAGGACGTGGAGGAACGGCGTCGCGTAACGCAGCAGCCGGTGCGAGAAGAGCTCGAAGGCAAAGAGCGGCGGGTAGCCGCGCGGGATCAGCATCCCTTCGCCGACGACGATGTCCCAGAGGCCGACCATCATCCGGCGTTTGCGGGCGAACTCGCCCTCGATCGTCGGCACCATCTTCTCCTGCGCGCGGGCGCTCGGCGCGTAGAGGGAGCGCAGGCCGCGCTTGGCGAGGCGGAAGGGGAAGCTGAGGTCGTGGCTGCCGGAGGGCGGCAGGGCCTCGTAGGCGGAGCGGCGCACCGCGTAGATCGCGCCGTTGCCGGCGGTGATCCCGGCCAGCTCGGACTCCAGCGTGCGGATCGCCATCTCGTAGCGCCAGTAGGCGCCCTCGAGGTTGTCCCCCGCGGGGTCGAGGAAGCGGACCTGGCCGCAGACGTAGCCGACGCGCTCGTCGGCGAAGGGGGCGAGCAGGCGGCCGAGCGCATCGGGCGCCCACTCGCTGTTGGCGTCGGAGAAGGCGAGGAACTCGCCGTCGGCGTCGGCGACCGCCTCGTTCAGCGCGGCGACCTTGCCGCCGGGGGGGAGCTCGAGGACGAGGTCGGCGCCCGCCGCGCGCGCCCGCTCCGGGGTCGCGTCGGTGGAGCCGTCGTCGGCGACGATGATCTGCAGGCGCTCGCGCGGCCAGTTCAGGCGCAGCGCGTTCTCGACTTTCGCCGCGATCACGTCCTCCTCGTCGTAGGCGGGGATGATCAGCGAGACCAGCGGCGGCTCGCCCGGCGCGGTGCCGGTGCCGAGCGGGCGGGGCGCCTTCGGCCCGCCCATCGCTTCGCGGCCGCGGCGGGCGGTGACCAGCGCGCGCAGGACGAACGGGTAGCCGACCTGGGCGTAGACGATCGCCAGGCCGCAGACCCAGAAGACGATGGCGGCGAGCGTCGTCACCGGCGCTCGAGCAGCTCCTCGTAGAGCGCCAGGGTGAGGCGGGCGGCCTCGTCCCAGGAGTAGGGGCCGGCGGCGGCGGCGCGGGCGGCGGCGGCCAGCTCCTCGCGGGCGGCCGGGTCGTCGACGAGCTCGCGCAGCGCGCTCGCCAGGGCGCCCGCGTCGCCGGGCGGGACGAGGCGCGCGGCGCCGTGCTCGGCGACCTCGGGGAAGCCGCCGACCGCGCTCGCCACCAGCGGCTTGCCGAAGGCGAGGGCGGTGTAGAGGACGCCGGAGTGCTCGGCGTCGAGATACGGGAGCGCGACGACGTCGGCGCGGCGGAAGATCGCCGGGATCTCGGCGTCCTCGACGAAGCGGGTGACGAAGCGCACGCGGGCGCCGGTGAGCGCGGCGGCCTCGTGCAGCGGCTCGACCGACATGCGCGGGTTGCCGACGATCCAGAGCTCGGCGCCCTCCACCTCGGTGAACGCCTCGAGCAGGGTCTCCAGGCCCTTGTAGGGGCGCAGCAGGCCGAAGGAGAGGACGACCGGGCCCTCGGCGCCTCCCAGCTCCTGCGGCAGCGGCTTCTCCTCCGGCAGGCGGGTGAGGTAGTCGAAGGCGCCGTGCGGGATGACCCGAACCCGCTCGGCGGGGAGCCCGACCTCGTCGCGGAGGCGGCGCGCGCTGTGCTCGGAATGGGCGACGACCGCGTCCATCGTCGCGAACACCCTGCGGGCGGCGCGGGCGGCGCGCCGGCTCGCGTTCGGCGCCAGGATGTAGTGCGCGGTCATCACCCGGGGGCGGGTCGCCGGCAGCAGTCGACGGTCGAGCCCCGGCAGGGTCAGCCACTGGTAGTGGACGAGGTCGGCGTCGGCCGGCGCGCGGCGGAAGGCGAGCATGTCGCGCAGGTGCTCGACGCCCTTGAACGGCAGCCGCGCCGGGGAGGAGAGCCCGCGCGCCGCGGTGCGCCGGTAGAAGCGCTCGTCGACCGCGTAGCCCTCCGCCTCCGGCACGGGCCCGTAGAGGAACTCGGTCGTGACCAGCTCGACCTCCGCCCCGCCGCGCGCCAGCGCCGCGGCGAGGGCGCGGTCGTAGGGCGGCGTGAAGGCGGATGGGTCGACGAGTTGGACCTTCATCAGCGGCCGATTATCGTGGCCGCCTTGGAACCGGAGCTCTCCTACTGCGTCGTGAACACGAACGGGCGCGAGCATCTGCTCGCCTGCCTGGCCGCGATCGAGGCCACGCACCCGGCCGGGGTCGAGCGAGAGATCCTCGTCCTCGACAACGCCTCGACCGACGGCTCGGCGGAGGCCGTGCGGGCGCGCGGCGGCGGGGTCGAGCTGATCGAGCAGCCGCGGCCGACCGGGAAGGCGGCGAACGACTCGCTGCTGATGGAACGGGCGCGGGGGCGCTACTGCCTGCTGCTGAACGAGGACTCGGAAGTGAAGCCGGGGACGGCGGCGGTCCTGATGGCGGCGCTCGACGCCGATCCGCGGGCGGCGGCGGCGGCCCCGCAGCTCTTCGACGCGACCGGCGCGCCGTACCCGTGCGCCTGGCGCTTCCCGGGCGTCGGCACGGCGCTCGCCGGGGCGCTCTTCCTGCACCGCCGGCTGACCGCGCAGAGCACCGGCAAGACGACCCGCCGGGTCGACTGGGCGCAATCGAGCGCGCTGCTGGTGCGCCGGGAGGCGGCCGCGCAGGTCGGCTTCATGGACCCCGACTTCTTCGTCTACTACGACGAGTGCGACTTCGCCAAGCGCCTCGCCGCGGCGGGGTGGCACGAGCTCTACGTGCCCGGTGCGGCGGCCGTGCACCACGACCAGCTCTCGACCGACCTCGCCGCCGGCCTGCCCCGGATCGTCGAATTCCACCGCAACCGGGACCTCTACATGCGCAAGCACCACGGGCGCCTCGCCGCCCTGGCCGTCCGCGGCCTCACGTCCTGGGCCTACGCCCTGCGCGCGCTCGCGGCGACCGTCATCCCCGGCCAACCGGCCGAGGTCTACCGCGCCCATGCCCGCCAGGCGCTCTTCCCGGCACGGGGCGCCGGGATCAGGGAGCGCGCCGAAGCACCGCAGGGCCTACCGGGGTAGGCCTACTCGACCCGCGACTCGGCCTCGGCGGGCTTGTCGGCGGAGTCGCCGGTGATGCCGGCTTTGAACTCGCGCATGCTGCGCCCGAGGCCACGCCCCGCCTCAGGAAGGCGTTTGGGACCGAGGACGAGCAACGCGATGATCGCGACGATGGCGATCTCGAGGGGTCCGATCTGGGAGAACATTCCAGCGAGTATGGCGCAGATCGGCGAGCGGGCGTGAAGATTTTGCTGTCGGGGGTGGACAGGACTGATCGCCTGGAGTTGGCGCACGGGGATTGACGGAGGCCGGGTAAGGGACGGCCGGGTCTGCGGGGAGAGGGCGAGCGACCCTGGCCGCAGGGTGACGGGAGACGGACGGAAGGCCCACGGACGACGCACGGGACCGTCACCGAGATGAGGCGCCGTGACGAAGACGCCGGGATCTCCACGCCTCGGTCCGTGTCGCGCGACACGCACGCAGGCGCGGGCGACCTGGGTTACGCACGGGTTAACGCGGGCGACCTGGGTT
>DASZUW010000165.1:0-7121 GCA_035547475.1 Solirubrobacterales bacterium | reverse complement strand
CAGCTCGCCGACGATCCCGTGCGCCTCGCGGAACGGGACGCCCCGGCGGACGAGGAGGTCGGCGACCTCGGTCGCGGCCAGCATCTCGTCGCCCGCGGCCGCCGCGAGGCGCTCGCGGTCGAAGACGATCTCCTCGAGGATCCCGGCCGCCGCCTCGAGGCTCGCCTCGATCGTCTCGACCGCGTCCCAGAGCGGCTCCTGGTCCTCCTGCATGTCCTTGCCATAGGTGAGCGGCAGCGCGTGCATCACGCCGAGCAGCGTCTGGTGGGCGGCGGCCACGCGCGGGCTCTTCGCCCGCAGGAGCTCGGCCGAGTCGGGGTTCACCTTCTGCGGCATGATGCTGGAGCCCGACGAGAAGCCCTCGTCGAGCCGGACGAAGCCGAACTCGGTGCTCGACCAGATCACGAGCTCGGAGCCGAGCCGCGAGAGGTGCATCGCGCAGGTCGCCGCCGCGCTCAGGTAATCGATGACGAAATCACGGTTGGAGGTCCCGTCGAGGGAGTTCGGCGTGATGTCGGCGAAGCCGAGCTCGGCGGCGACGACGCGGCGGTCGATCGGCCAGTTGACGCCGGCCAGCGCGCCGGAGCCGAGCGGCATCACGCTCGCCGACTCGGCGGCGAAGGCGAAGCGGCGGGCGTCGCGGGAGAGCATCCAGAAGTAGGCGAGCAGGTGGTGGCCGAGGTAGACCGGCTGGGCGCGCTGCAGGTGCGTGTAGCCGGGCATCGGCCAGTCCGCGTGGGACTCGGCGAGGCCGAGCAGCCCCTCCATCGCGGCGGCGCAGAGGCGCATCGCCCGGTGGGAGGCGGCGTTCACGACCATCGCGACGTCGGTGGCGACCTGGTCGTTGCGCGAGCGCCCGGTGTGGAGCTTGCCCGCCAGCGCCCCGACCTCCTCGCCGAGCAGTCGCTCGATCGCCATGTGGATGTCCTCGTCGGCGTCCTCGAAGGCGAAGCCGGGCGCTTCGATGCGAGCCAGCACCCGGTCGAGGCCCGCCGCGATCTCCTCCGCCTCGGCCTCGCTCATAACGCCGATCCGGGCGAGCGCGCGCGCGTGCGCCTGGGACTGCAGGACGTCGTAGGGCGCCAGTTGCCAGTCGAAGGGCAGCGAGCGGTTCAGCCGCCAGAAGCGCGGGTCGGGCTCCTTGCGGAACCGCGCCGGCGCCTCGCCGTCCTTGCCGTCGCTGCCTGGGAAGCGTGCCATGGCGGGCCTAAGTTATCCGCGGCCGCCGCGAGGCGTCGACGGCCCTCGCCAGCTCCCCGCACACGCGCTCCACCTGCGCCTCGGCCATGCCGGGGAAGAACGGCAGCGCCATCGAGTGGGCCGAGGCGGCCTCGGCCACCGGGAACTGGCCCTCGCGATAGCCCAGCTCGCGGATGTGGGGGAAGAGGTGGATGCTCGGCAGGTAATCCTTGGAGTCGATGCCGCGCTCGCGCAGGCGTTCGATGACCGCGTCGCGGTCGACGGCGTCCTCCAGCCGCACCACGTAGACGAACCAGCCGCGCACCTCGCGCCCGCGCGCCGCCATCGGCGCCGTGACCCCCGCCACGTCCGCCAGCCGCTCCGCGTACATCGCCGCGACCGCGTCGCGCTCCGCCAGGAGGCGCGGCAGCTTCTCCACCTGGGCGAGGCCGATCGCCGCCGCCACGTCGGAGAGCCGGTAGTTGAAGCCGAGCCGGTCGTGGTCGAGCCAGCCCATGTCGACGGCGCGGCCCTGGTTGCGCTCGCTGCGCAGGCGCGCCGCCGCCTCCGCGTCGGTGGGGACGATCACGCCCCCCTCCCCCGTGGTCATCTGCTTGTTCGCGTAGAAGGCGAAGGTGGCGAAGTGCCCGCGGGTGCCGACCATCCGCCCCTCGGAGTCGACCGCGCCGAGCGCCTCGCAGGAGTCCTCGAGGATCCCGAGGCCGTGCCGCGCCGCCAGCGCCTCGAGCTCCGGCCAGGCGGCGGGCCAGCCGAGGATGTCGATCGGCAGGCTCCCGACGGTGCGCTCGCTGACGGCGGCCGCCGCCGCGTCAGGATCGATGTCGAGCGTCTCCGGATCGACGTCGACGAAGACCGGCCGCGCGCCCTCGTAGAGGAGGCAGTTGGCGGAGGCGACGAAGGTGAAGGGGCTGGTGATGATCTCGTCGCCCGCGCCCCAGCCGAGCTGGCGCACGCCCAGGTGGAGCGCGGCCGTGCCACTGGAGACCGCGACCGCGTCCTCGACCCCGAGGAAGTCGGCGAAGGCGCGCTCGAAGCGTCGCCCCATCGGCCCGAGGGAGAGCCGCCCCGAGCGCAGCACCTCGAGCACGAGCTCCTCCTCGCGCTCGCCCAGCTCCGGCCGCGCCAGCGGGATCGGCTCGAAGTCCCTCACTGGAACGCGTACTCCAGCGAGTCGACCAGCGCCTGCCAGGAGGCCTCGATCACGTTCCCGGACACCCCGGTCGTCCCCCACTCGCGCTCGCCGTCGGCGGAGTCGAGCAGCACCCGGGTGATCGCGTCGGTGCCCCGGTCCTGGTCGAGGATCCGCACCTTGTAGTTGGTCAGCTGGATCTCGGAGAGGTGCGGGTGGCGGCTCGTGATCGCCTTGCGCAGCGCCTTGTCGAGCGCGCTCACCGGCCCGTTGCCCTCGGCGATCTCGACGTAGCGCTCGCCGTCGACGTGGACCTTCACCGTCGCCTCGGTTTCGACCTCGCCGCCCGCCCGCCGCTGGGTGACGACGCGGTAGCTCTCCAGCTCGAAGAGCGGCCTGTAGACGCCCGCCTCGTGGCGCAAAAGCAGCTCGAAGGAGGCCGGCGCGGCCTCGTAGTGGAAGCCGCGGTGCTCGCGCTCCTTCAGCACCTCGATCGCCCGCGAGGCGGTCGCGTCGTCGATCGCGAGGCCCGCCGCGGCGGCCTGGTCGCGGATCGTCGCCTTGCCGGAGAGCTCGGAGGGGAGGATCGCCCGCTCGTTGCCGACCGCGGCCGGCTCGATGTGCTCGAAGGTCCGCGCGTCGGCCTCGACCCCGGCGACGTGCATGCCGCCCTTGTGGGCGAAGGCGTTGCGGCCGACGTAGGGCGCGTTCGGGTCCGGCGAGAGGTTGCAGAGCTCGTCGACGAAGTGGACGGTCTCGGTCAGCGTCTCGAGCTTCCCCTCCGGCACCACCTCGAAGCCCATCTTCAGCTGCAGCGCGGGCAGGATCGTCGTCAGGTTGGCGTTGCCGCAGCGCTCGCCGTAGCCGTTGATCGTCCCCTGCACGAGCCGCGCGCCCGCGTCGACCGCCGCCAGGCTGTTGGCGACCCCGCAGCCCGCGTCGTCGTGGGCGTGGATGCCGACTTCGGCGCGCTCGCCGCAGCGCGCGACGACGACCTCCGTCGCCGCCGCGACCTGGTTCGGCAGGCTGGCGCCGTTGGTGTCGCAGAGGGTGACGTTCTCGGCCCCCGCGTCGATCGCCGCCTCCAGGCAGGAGAGCGCGTAGCCGGGGTCCTCGCGGTAGGAGTCGAAAAAGTGCTCGGCGTCGTAGACGACCCGCTTCCCCCGCGCGCGGCAGAAGGCGACCGACTCGGCGATCATCGCCAGGTTCTCCTCGCGCGAGACCTTCGTCACCTTCTCCAGGTGCAGGCCCCAGGTCTTGCCGACGAGCGTCACCACCGGGGCGAAGGAATCGACCAGCGTGCGGAGCGCCGGGTCCTCGGCCGCCTCCACCCCACGCCGCCGCGTCATCCCGAAGCCACAGACGACGGCGCCCTCGAGGGGCAGGTCGGCGAGCGAGCGGAAGAGCTCGGCCTCCTTCGGGTTGGAGCTCGGGAACCCCGCCTCGATCATCTGCACGCCGAGCTTGTCGAGCGCCTGGACGACGCGCACCTTCTCCGCCGCCGAGAGCGACATGCCCTCCCCCTGCATCCCGTCCCGCAGGGTCGTGTCGTAGAGCTTCACCTGTTCCATCTGGCACTGCCTTTCGAGTTCGAAGAGATCGGTGGGCCCCGCCGGAGGGCCCGGGGCGCACGGCCACGCGGCCGTGCCTGCCGCTAGGCGGCAGGGGTAATTCGCCCGATCGTCTCGTCGGTCGACTCGATCTCCTCGGCGCCGATCTTGGCGCCGTCGCGCCCGGCCGTGGGCGTCTCCGGCGCGACGTCGACGAAGTCGAGCCACTCGAGGTACTCGTCGGCGCGCCCGTGCAGCGCGTCCATGAATTTCGCCTGCAGGTGGAGGGTGATCTCGCCGGGGCCGCCGATGTCGTGGTCGTCGATCTCGCGCACCGGCACCATCTCGGCCGCGGTGCCGGTCATGAAGACCTCCTCGGCGAGGTAAAGCTCGGCGCGGGCGATGTCGCGCTCGACCACGGTGTAGCCGAGGTCGCGGGCGATCTGGATCACCGACTTGCGGCTGATCCCGTCGAGGATCGAGGCGACGTGCGGCGGCGTCAGGATCTCGCCGTCGCGGACCACGAAGATGTTCTCGCCCGAGCCCTCGCAGACGAAGCCCCGCTCGTCGAGCAGGATCGCCTCGTCGTAGCCGGCTTTCGCCGACTCGGTCTTGGCGAGGATCGAGTTGAGGTAGGACCCGGAGGCCTTCGAGTGCGGGATCGCGCCCGCCGGGCTGATCCGCCGCCAGCTCGAGACCTTGGCGCGGATGCCCTTGCCGGCACTCTCGTCGCCGAGGTAGGCGCCCCAGGGCCAGGTCGCGATGATCACGTCGATCGGCGCGGAGTTCGCGTAGAGCCCCATCTCGCCGTAGCCGCGGAAGGCGAGCGGCCGGATGTAGCAGGATGAGAGGCCGTTGCGGGCGATCAGCTCCTTGGTCGCGGCGCGCAGCTCCTCGGCGTCGTAGGGCATCTGCAGGTAGTAGAGCTCGGCCGACTTCTCCAGCCGGTCGAGGTGCTCGGGGAGGCGGAAGACGGCCGGGCCGCGCTCGGTCTCGTAGGCGCGGATCCCCTCGAAGACGCCGGTCCCGTAGTGCAGGCCGTGGGTGAGCACGTGCACCTTGGCGTCGTCCCAGGGGACGAACTCGCCGTTCTTCCAAATCAAATCGCAGGCGTCCATGTTGGGGGGATTATGCCCGATGGATCGAAGGTGTTGAAACCAAGCATGGGAAACGCCCTCGAAAGACCCGAAGGAGGAAGCAGCATGAAGCGATTTCTGCCCCGGCTGAGCTACGCGAACGTGGTCGCGTCGTTGGCCTTGTTCATCGCCCTGGGAGGGGCCGCGGTGGCCGCCGGGCTGCCGAACAACAGCGTCGGCCCGAAGCAGATCAAGCGGGGCGCCGTGACCGCCAAGGCGATCCGCAAGAAGGCCGTGACCAGCGGCAAGATCGCGCCCAGGGCGGTGACGGCGGGCAAGCTCGGCCCGAACGCCGTCCTGCCCGGCAACCTCGGCGCCGGGATCATCAGCACCAGCAAGATCGCCGCCGGCGCGGTGACGGCGGAAAAGATCAAGAACAACGTCGTCACCACGAACAAACTCAACAACAAGGCGGTGACGGCGGCGAAAATCGCCGAAAAGGGCGTCGCGACGGGGAACCTGGCGGATTCCGCGGTGACGAAGGAAAAGATCGCCAACGGCGCGGTGACCAAGGAAAAGCTCGCCGCCGGCCTGCTCGGCAACGTCGAAAACCTGGCGACCGGCCAGACCGAGCGCGGCGTCTTCAGCCTCGGCGGGACGAAGAAAGGCGCCGAAGACGCGAGCGCCTTCGGGGCGATCACGTTCCAGCAGGCTCTGGCCGCCAACCCGGCCGCGGTCGTCGTGCTGAAAAAAGGCGAAGTCACCGGGTCGTGCCCGGGCCTCGGCGCCAACAACAACACGCCCGCGGCGGCGGCCAACGTCGTCTGCGTCTACCTGACGACGGAAACCAACCTGGAAGGCGCCGGCGCCACCGCGGTGACCGGGGAAGGCAGCCGCCTCGGCGTCACGCTGACCGCCAAAGGCGCGCAAGCGGCCCAAGGCAACTTCGTCGCCTCCGGCGTCTGGGCGGTGACCGCGCCCTAGTCCTGGGCGAGCGCCTCGATCACCGCGGCGGTCATCTCCGCGGTGCCGACCTCGACCTCGGGGGGAACGTCCACCATCGGCGGTGGTGCGGCGGGCCCCCCGGCGAGGTCGGGAGTGCGCAGGCCGTCTTCGAGGACCTTGTCGACGGCCGCCTCGATCCGCGCCGCCTCGGTGGGCATGTCAAGGCCGTGGCGCAGCATCATCGCCGCCGAGAGGAAGGTGGCGAGCGGGTTGGCGGAGCCCTGGCCGGCGATGTCGGGGGCCGAGCCGTGGACCGGCTCGAAGAGGCCCGGCGCGCCCGCGGCGCCGAGGCTTGCAGACGGGAGCATGCCGAGGCTGCCGGTGAGCATCGCCGCCTCGTCGGAGAGGATGTCGCCGAAGAGGTTCTCGGCGACGATCACGTCGAAGTCGGCGGGCCGCGAGACCAGCTGCATCGCCGCGTTGTCGACCAGCAGGTGGTTCAGCTCGACGTCGTCGTAGTCGGCGGCGACGCGGGTCACGACCTCGCGCCAGAGCCGCGACGTCTCCATCACGTTCGCCTTGTCGATCGAGGTGACCTTGGGCGCCATGGCGGCGCCCTCGGCGCGCCGACGCGCGGCCTCGAAGGCGGCGCGGGCGATGCGCTCGATTTCGGCCGCGTCGTATTCGCAGGTGTCGAAGGCGGCGTCGCCCTCGCGGCCGGATCTGCCGAAGTAGATGCCGCCGGTGAGCTCGCGGACGACCAGCAGGTCGGTGCCCGAGATGCGGTCCTCGCGCAGCGGGCTCGCCCCCATCAGCGCCGGGCTCGGCCGCACCGGCCGCAGGTTCGCGTAGAGGCCCATCCCCTTGCGCAGGCCGAGGAGGCCCTGCTCGGGACGCGGGTCGTCGGGGTTCGTCGTGTCCCATTTGGGACCGCCCACCGCGCCCAGCAGCACCGCGTCGGCGGCCTTGCAGGCCTCCAGCACCTCGTCGGTGAGCGCGACCCCGTTCGCGTCGACCGAGCAGCCCCCCATCAGGCGCTCGTCGTAGGCGAACTCGCCGACCGAATCGAGGACTTCGCGCGCCGCGGCGACGATCTCGGGACCGATGCCGTCGCCCGGCAGGACGACGATGTTGGGTGCGTCAGGCATGGCGCGGCACTCTACTTCACGTCGATGGGCCGAAAACTCAAGCCATGCTTGAGTTTTCGGCCCATCGACCTCG
>DASZUW010000164.1:0-12023 GCA_035547475.1 Solirubrobacterales bacterium | reverse complement strand
CACCGCCGACCGGCTCGGGCCGGTGCGGGTCACCTCGACCGGGCTGATCACGCCGCGCCGCGTCCTGACCGCGACCTGGATCGCCTTCGGCGTCGCGATCGCCTGCGGCATCTACCTGGCGATCGTCGCCGGCTGGATCATCCGCCTCGTCGGCGCCGCCTCGATCGCCGCGGGCGTCCTCTACACCGGCGGGCCGCGCCCCTCCGGCTACGCCGGCCTGGGCGAGGTCTTCGTCTTCCTCTTCTTCGGCCTCGTCGCGGTGAACGGCAGCTTCTACGTGCAGACCGAAGAACTGGCGACGCTGCCGCTCGGGCTCTCCATCGCGGTCGGCTTCCTCGCCACCGCGATCCTCGTGGTCAACAACGTGCGCGACCTGGAGACCGACCGGCGCGCGGGCAAGAACACCTCGGCGGTGCGGATGGGCCGCGCGAACGCGATCAACATGTACAAGGTGCTGGTGATCGGGGCGTTCGTGCTGCTGCCCTTCACGATCTGGGCGGGCGAATGCCAGTGGTGGCCGCTGCTCGGGCTCGCCGCGCTGCCGCTGGCGATCAAACCGATCCGCGTCCTCGAAACGCGCACCGACGGCCCGGCGCTGAACAAATGCCTCGCCGCGACCGGCGGCCTGCTCGCGGTCTACAGCCTGTTGGTCACGATCGGCCTGCTGATCTCGGTCCCATGACCGTGGAGGTCATCCCGTACTGGCTCCCGTTCAAGGAGCCGTACGTGACCGCGCGCGGGCGGTTGACGCGGCGGGAGATGGTGCTGCTGCGGATCCGCGACGAGGACGGGGTCGAGGGACTGGGCGAAGCGGTGCCGCTGTCGCTGCGCGGCGGCGTCGGGATCGAGGCGGTAGTCAGGGAGCTGGAGCAGGTGGAGGACCCGCGCCGCGCCCTGGCCGACGAGCGCCTCTCCCTCCCCGCCCGCTGCGCGCTCTCGACCGCGCTCCTCGACCTCGACGAGAAGCGGCGCGGGACGAAGGGCGAGCACGCGCCGGTGCGCTGCAACGCGACGCTCGTGAGCGGCCCGCCCGCCGCGGTGGCCGCCGAGGCGGCGCGCTGGGCGAAGGCCGGCTTCGGGACGTTCAAGCTGAAGGTGGGCGCAGGCGACGACGTCGCGCAGGTGGAGGCGGTGCGGGCGGCGCTCGGGTCGGAGGCGAGGATCCGGCTCGACGCGAACGCGTCCTGGTCGCTGGAGGAGGCGACGCGGATCCTCGCCGCGGTGGAGCCGCTGGGGATCGAGCTGGTCGAGCAGCCGGTCGCGACGATCGGCGAGGCGGCGCAGCTCGCCTGGCGCACGCCGATCCCGCTGGCGGGCGACGAGAGCATCGTCACCGTCGCCGACGCGGAGGAGTCGGCGCGCGAGCACGGCTTCGCCATCACCGGGCTGAAGCTCTCCAAGGTCGGCGGGATCGAGCCCGGCCGGGAGATCGCCGCGGCGATCCCGACCTTCGTCGCGCGCGCGCTCGACGGGCCGGTCGGGATCGCGATCGGGCGACGCCTCGCGGAGGAGGTCGACGCCACGACGCCGCCGCGCCAGCGCCTCGCCCACGGCCTCGCCACGCGCCGCCTCTTCGCCGCGACGATCGCCGCCGAGGAGTGCGCGCTGGAGGGCGACCTCCTGCACGAGGCGCCCGGCCCGGGCCTCGGCATCGTGATCGACGAGGATTCGTTGCGACGCCACCGCCTCTGACCATGGACCCGACCAACGCCAACACCGCCCTAGCCTCGGCCTTCGCCGAGGAGCTCGCGCGCGGCGGGCTGCGGCGCGCGGTCGTCTCGCCGGGGTCGCGCTCGACGCCGCTCGCGGTGGCGCTCTGGCGCGAGCCGGGGATCGAGGTCACGGTGATCGTCGACGAGCGCTCGGCGGGCTTCTTCGCCCTCGGCGCGGCGCAGGCGAGCGGCGAGCCGGTCGCCCTCCTCTGCACCTCGGGGACGGCGCTCGCCAACTACCACCCGGCGGTCGCCGAGGCCGACGAGTCGGCGCTGCCCCTGGTCGTCCTGAGCGCCGACCGCCCGCCCGAGCTGCGCGGCATCGGCGCCGGGCAGACGATCGACCAGATCAAGCCCTTCGGCGAATCGGTGCGCTGGTTCTGCGAAGTCGGGACGCACGACGCCGACGACTCGGGCCTCCTCCACCTGCGCTCGGTGGCGGCGCGGGCCCTGGCGCGGGCGCGCGGCGAGATCCGCCCCGGCCCGGTCCACCTGAACCTGCCCTGGCGCGAGCCGCTGGCGCCGTCGTCGGTCGAGGGCGCGGTGACCGCGACCGACCCGCTGGCGCTCCACGGGCGGGGCGGCGGCCGGCCGCTCACCGCGGTCACCCGCGTCGACCTCGAGCCGACCGAGTTCGTCCTCGACGAGGTCGCGGGCCACATCGGCGACGCGATCGCCGGCGTCATCATCGCCGGCCGCCAGACCGACCCGGAGCTGCGCGAGCCCCTCGCCCACCTCGCCCGCGCCGCCGGCTTCCCGATCCTCGCCGAGCCCACCTCGCAGCTGCGCCTCGGCCCCCACGACCGCTCCTACGTCGTCACCACCTACGACCTCCTGCTGCGCGACGAGCACTGGGCGCGCCACGTGGTGCCGGAGCTGGTGCTGCGCTTCGGCGAGCTGCCGACCTCCAAGCCCCTGCGCCAGTGGCTCGCGGCGTCCGGCGCCGACCAGATCGTGGTCGACCCGACGGGCGGCTGGAACGAGCCGACCGGGCGCGCGGCGGCGATCCTGAGGGTCGATCCGACCGAGGCGGCCAGTGGCTGGGCGGCGCGACTCGACGCTCAGGCCGGAGACGGCGGGACGGGAGACCCCCTTCGCCCACGAACTGCGGGGAGGTTCGCTCAGGGGGTCTCCCGCCCCGCTCCGCGGGAGTGGTTGGGGGCCGAGGCGGCGGCACTGGAGGCGATCGACGCCGCGCTTGGAGGGGAGGGCGAGATCACGGAGCCCGCCTTGCACCTCGCGTTGGGGCGCGCGCATCGGGACGGCGACCTCGTCTACACCGCGTCCTCGATGCCGATCCGCGACCAGGAGACCTTCCTCGGGCCGGGCGACGCCGACGTCCTGTTCCTCGCCAACCGCGGCGCCAACGGCATCGACGGCCTCGTCTCCTCCGGGATCGGCGCCGCCCGGGCGAGCGGCCGCCCGACCACGATCGTCACCGGCGAGCTCGGCTTCCTCCACGACCTCGGCGCCCTCGCCTCCCTTCGTGACGTCACCACCCCCGTCCGCATCCTCGTCATCGACAACGGCGGCGGCGGCATCTTCCACTTCCTCCCCCAGCACTCCGCCCTCGACGCCACCGAGTTCGAGGCGCTCTTCGGCACCCCCCGCTCCGTCTCGGTCGAGCGGGCCGCCGCCCTCTTCGACCTCCCCTACCGCCGCCTCGGGTCCCTCGCCGCCCTCCCCGCCGCCCTCGCCGCCGGCACCGGCCTGATCGAGGTCCGCACCGACCGCCGGACCAACGTCGCCGCCCACCGCCGCGTCAGCGAGAAGGTGCTGGCCGCCGTGACGAGCCACCGCACGGCTGGGTAGAGCCCCGCAGGCTCGCCCGTCAGTCGGCGACGAGCGGCAGCATCGCCTGAAGCTTCGTCTCGGTCTCGGCGAGCTCGGCCTCGGGGTCGGAGCCGGCGACGACGCCGACGCCGGCGAAGAGGTGGGCGTCGCGGTCGCGCAGGAGGGCGCTGCGGAGGGCGACGCAGAATTCGCCGTCCTCGGTGGCGTCCATCCAGCCGACCGGGGCGGCGTACCAGCCGCGGTCCATCTGCTCCAGCTCGGCGAGGGCGGGGCGGGCGGCGGGCCAGGGCTCGCCGCCGACGGCGGGGGTCGGGTGGAGCATGCCGGCGAGCTCGATCGCCGAGCGCGGCTCGGCGAGCTGGGCGATCACCGGGGTGGCGAGGTGCTGGATGTTGGCGACCTTGACGATCTCCGGCTCGGCGCCGGTCTCGACCCAGACGGCGTGGGGACGCAGGCGACGGACGATGCGCTCGGCGACGATGCGGTGCTCGCGGCGGTCCTTGTCGGAGCGCAGCAGGCGCTCGCCGAGGTGGTCGTCGACGGCAGGGTCGGAGCTGCGCCGGGTCGAGCCCGCCAGGGCCACGGTGGAGACGCCGGCGCCGGAGCGGCGCACGAGGAGCTCGGGGCTGGCGCCGATGAAGGCGGCCGCCGGCGTCCCGGCGCAGAAGCAGAAGCAGGCGGGGAACTGCTCGCGCATGGCGCCGAAGATCGCCGCCGGGTCGTGGGCGGCGGCGGCGCTGACGATCACCTCGCGGGCGAGCACGACCTTCTCCATCTCCCCCGCCGCGATCCGCGCTGTCGCCTTCTCGACGGCGTCTTCGAAAGCGCGCGGCGGCTTCGCGCTGCGGATCTCCGGGCGGGCGGTCGGGTGCGGGTCGAGCAGCGGCAGGGATGCGCCCGTGCGCAAACCGGCGAGGCGCGCGCCGAGCTCGGCCCCGCGGCGCTCGGGATCGTCGCCGGGGCCGACGATCGCGTTCACGGTCAGGAACGCCTCCTCGTCGGCGCGGCAGAGCGAGACCTCAGGGAGGAAGAGCGAGCCGGGCTCGAAGGAGCTCCAACTCGCCGCGCCGCCGCCCTCGGGGTCGAAGGCGAAGCCGCCCAGCCACACGGGTCCGGCGCCCGCGGGCACCCCGCGCACGCCCTCGACGACGGCGTCGCGCGTCGTCTCCCCCGCCACCGCGGCGACCTCGGCGAAGCGGCGCGCCCCGCGCCCGGACGCCTCGCGCGCCACCCCCATCCCGGCGACGGCGAACCCGCGGTCGGGCTGCTCCCAGCAGAACCAGCGGTCCGCGGCCAGCCGCGAGGCGAAGATCGTCGCGCAGGGGTCGGCGACATCCACCGCGGCGGTGACGCTGACCAGCGTCCGCCGACCCTTCGCTATGCCTCGCTCGAGCGCCCCGAGGAGGGCGTCACTCGTGACCACGGGCGATCGCGATCTCGCCGGTGCGCACCATTTCGACCAGCCCGTGGGGGCGGATCATCCGCTCGAAGGCCTCGATCTTGTCGGCCGACCCGGTGACCTCGATGGTCATCGTGCGGCGCGCCACGTCGACGATTTTCGCGCGGAAGATGTCGGCGAACTGGATGATCTCGGCGCGGTTCTCCACCGCCGCCGACACCTTGAAGAGGGCCATCTCGCGGGCGACCGTCTCCTCCGGCTCCATGTCGCGGATCTTCAGCACGTTCACGAGCTTGTGGAGCTGCTTCGTCACCTGGTCGATCGGGTGGACGGCGCCGTCGAGGGTCAGCGTGATCCGGGAGACGCTCGGGTCGTCGGTCGGCCCCACCGCCAGGGTGTCGATGTTGAAGCCGCGGCGCGAGAAGAGGCCGGCCACGCGCGCCAGCACGCCCGGCTTGTTCTCCACCTGGATCGAGAGGATGTGCTTGCGGCCGCTCAGCTGCCCGGGGACGCGCAGGTCCTCGAGTTTCACAAGATCCGGCGTCCCGGCCTCCACTAGCGCACCAGCCCCGGGGCCTCGACCATCTCACGGGCGGCGTTGCCCGGCGCGATCATCGGATAGACGTTCTCCTCCTGGGTGACGCGGATGTCGACGAGGACCGGGCCGTCGGCCTCGACGGCCGTGCGCATCGTGTCCTCGAGGTCGGCGGCGTCCTCGACCCGCAGGCCGGTCGCGCCGAAGGCCTCGGCCAGCTTCACCCAGTCGGGGCTCGAGCCCATCTCGACCGAGCTGTAGCGGCGGTCCCAGAAGAGCTCCTGCCACTGGCGCACCATGCCCATGTAGCCGTTGTTCATCAGGAACACCTTGACCGGGACGTCCTCGATGACGCAGGTCGCCAGCTCCTGGACGTTCATGATCAGGCTGCCGTCGCCGGAGACGCAGGTGACGAGCTCCGCCGGGCAGGCGACCTTCGCGCCGATCGCCGCCGGCAGGCCGAAGCCCATCGTCCCCAGCCCGCCCGAGTTGATCCAGCGGCGCGGCCGGTCGAAGCCGTAGTACTGCGCCGCCCACATCTGGTGCTGGCCGACGTCGGAGGCGACGATCGCTTCCCCGCCGGTCACCTTGTGCAGGGTCTCGATCATCGACTGCGGCTTGATCTCGCCGGCGGTCCCGGGCTCGTAGTAGAGCGGGTGCTCCTGCTGCCAGGTGCGCAGCTGCGCCCACCAGGCCTCCATCCGCCCGGAGTCGGTCTGCAGCGCGCGGTACTCGCGGGTCAGCTTCGGCAACACCTGCTTGACGTCGCCGACGATCGGGATGTGCGCGCCGACGTTCTTCGAGATCTCCGCCGGGTCGATGTCGACGTGGATGATTTTCGCGTGCGGCGCGAACTCGTCCAGCTTGCCGGTGATCCGGTCGTCGAAGCGGGCGCCGATCGCGACGATCAGGTCGGCGCGGTCCATCGCCATGTTCGCGGTGTAGGTCCCGTGCATGCCGAGCATGCCGAGGAAGCGGTCGCTCGAGGCCGGGAAGGCGCCGAGGCCCATCAGCGTCGAGGTGACCGGGAACTGGTCGGAGGCGACCAGCTCGCGCAGCTCCTCGGCGGCGTTGGCGGCGATCACGCCGCCGCCGGTGTAGAAGATCGGCCGGCGCGCGTTCGCCAGCGCTTTGGCGGCGATGCGGATCTGTTTGATGTTGCCCTCGGTGGAGGGCTTGTAACCGGGGAGCTCGACCGGCTCGGTGCGCGGCGAGTACTCGATGTCGGCGCTGAAGAGGTCGGACGGGACGTCCAGCAGGACCGGCCCCGGGCGCCCGGTGGAGGCGACGTGGAAGGCCTCGTGGACGTACTCGGGGATCTGCCGCGCGTCGGTGACCTGGAAGGAGTGCTTCACGAAGGGCAGCGTGGCGCCGAGGATGTCGGCCTCCTGGAAGCCGTCGGTGCCGATCAGGTGGGATTTCACCTGGCCGGTGATGAAGACGGTCGGCACCGAGTCGAGCATCGCGTCGGCGATCGCCGTGATCAGGTTCGTCGCCCCCGGGCCGGAGGTGGCGAAGGCGACCCCCACTTCGCCGCCCGCCTTGGCGTAGCCCTCGGCGGCGTGCCCGGCGCCCTGCTCGTGGCGGGTCTGGACGTGGCGGAAGTCGGCGTCGACGACGGCGTCGTACATCGGCAGGTTGGCCCCGCCGGGGATCCCGAAGACGTTCTTCACGCCCTCGGCCTTCAGTGATTCCATCAAGGCGTCGGCAGCTCTCATTCGAACCGACGATGCTACCAGCGGGGCCGAGCGCTCTTACGCCTGCGCGGCCGTCGGGCGGCCGGGGTTCCAGCGGGTGCGGGGATCGATCGCGGCCTCGGCCGCACGGTCCTTGTAGCGGTCGAGGATCCCGAGGATCGACTCGACCAGCTCCTCGCCGAGGAGTCGCGGTCGCAGGCCGAGCTCCAGCAGGTTCGAGTTGACGGCGTTGTAGTAGTGCTCTTCCTTCTCGACCCGCGGGTTGTCGTAGTGGCGGATCTCGACCTCGTAGCCCAGGTGGGCGCCCGCCTCCTTCACCAGCTCGGCCAGCTGCATCACCGAGAACTGCTCGGTGAACTGGTTGAAGACGCGGAACTCGCCGGCC
Organism: Solirubrobacterales bacterium; assembly: GCA_035547475.1. Lineage (GTDB taxonomy): Bacteria > Actinomycetota > Thermoleophilia > Solirubrobacterales > 70-9 > VAYN01. The sequence goes on along the minus strand of DASZUW010000164.1, from coordinate 4,501 downwards.
GCGGCCGGGTTCTTCACCGCGATCGCGACGCAGGCCAGCGTGTCGCGGATGTTGAGGAAGCTCCGCGTCTGATGGCCGGCTCCGTAGACGGTCAGTGGATGACCGATCACGGCCTGCAGGCAGAACCGGTTCAGGACCGTGCCGAAGAGCTCGTCGTAGTCGAAGCGCGTGATCAGGCGCTCGTCGCTCACCGTCTCCTCCGTCTCGATCCCGTAGACGACGCCCTGGTTCAGGTCGGTCGCCCGCAGGCCCCAGGTGCGGCAGGCGAAGTGGATGTTGGTCGAGTCGTGGACCTTCGAGCAGTGGTAGAGCGAGCCGGGGAGCTTCGGGTAAGGGAGCCGGTCGCTGCGGCCCTTGTGCGAGATCTCGATGTAGCCCTCCTCGATGTCGATATTGGGCTGGCCGTACTCGCCCAGCGTCCCGAGCTTCACCAGGTGCGCCTCGGGGACGTGGTCGCGCATCGCGAAGAGCAGGTTGAGGTTGCCGATCGTGTTCGCGTACTGGGTCTCGACCGCGGTCTCGCGGGAGATCATCGAGTACGGCGCCGAGGCCTGCTGGCCGTAGTGGACGATCGCGTCGGGGAGGAACTCGGCGACGACGCCGTCGATGAAGTCGCCGTCCTCGATCGGGCCGACGTGGGCGGCGATCCGCTTGCCGGAGAGCTCCTCCCAGGCCGCGATCCGGGTGTCGAGGTCGGCGATCGGGGTCAGCGAGTTGGAGCCCGCGCCCTCGACCCAGCGGCGCCGGTTGAAGTTGTCGACGACCGCTACCTCGTCGCCTTCCGCCGAGAAACGAAGTGCCGTCGGCCAGCCGAGGTAGCCGTCGCCACCGAGGATGAGGATCCGCATAGACCGGCAAGGTTAGTTGAATCGGGCCGATGCCAAACCGTGTCGTCGCCGGGAACGGCGGCAGAATGGGGATCGCGGCGCTCGTGGCGATCCTGCTGCTGGGCCTCGGCCTGCGCGTCGGGGAAGCCTGGGACGGGCGCGCGCCGGTCTTCGACGCGGCCGCCTACGCGGCGATCGCGCGGAACCTGGACGAGGGCCACGGCTTCACGGTGGGCGCGCGGGCGACGCAGCCGAGCAGCGACTACTCCCCCGGCCTGCCGCTGTTCGTCGCCGGCGTCTACGAGGTGACGGGGGGCGTCCACGAACGCCTCGCGCGCCTGGTCCTCGCCGTGATCGGCGCCCTCGCCCCTATCCTCGCCTACCTCCTCGCGAGGCGCCTCGCGCAACCTCGCGTCCTGTGTGGCCCTGTGGGCGACGAAGGACGACCGGTACCTGGGCGCGCCGTCGCGGCGGGCCTGATCGCGGCGTTCGCGGTCGCGATCTACCCGGCGACGATCGAGTACACCGGGATGCTGATGACCGAGCCGCTCGCGGCGACGCTCCTGGTCGGGGCGATGCTCGCGATCCTCTGGGCCGGGGACGTCGCCTCGCCGTGGCGTTGGCTCATGCCGGGGCTGACGCTCGGCGCCCTGGCCCTGGTGCGCCCCGAGTACCTCGCGATCGGCCTCCTCCTGGCCGTCCTGATCTTCCTGCGACAGCGGCTCCACGTGCCTTGGCGCCGCGCGCTGGTCGCGGCGGCCGTCGTCGCCCTCGGCATCGTCGTCGTGGTCGCGCCCTGGACCGTCCGCAACGCCCTCGCGCTCCACCGCTTCGTCACCGTGTCGACCGGCGGCGGCCAGGTCCTCTACGCCGGCACCTACCTGCCCTCCGACGGCAACCCGGAAGCGGTCGGCGCCGCCGTCGTCGCCGAACACCCCGGGCTCTTCGGCCCCGACGCCGTCGAGGAGCTCCGCCTGGAGCAGATCCTCGCCCGCCTCGCCGAAGCCACCTACCCGGGCATGGAACCCGACCGGGCCCTCGCCAAGATGGGCAAGGAACAGCTGAAGGACGACGTCACCGACCACCCCGGCGAATACGTCTCCTTCGTCGCGGCGAAGATCGGCCGCATCTGGTCCCACGGCCCCCGCGCCGTCATGCGCGAGCCCGTCTGGGAGGCCCTCCACTGGGCCCTGCTGGGCCTGGGCCTGCTGAGCCTCGGCCTGCTCGCCTACCGCCGCCGCTGGGAGGCGCTCCTGATCGGCGCGGTCTTCCTCGCCGTCACGCTGGTGAGCGCCCTGCTCGTCGCCTCACCGCGCCGCGTCCTGGTCCTGATCCCGCTGCTGGCCGCCTGCGCAGGGACGGCGGCGATGTGGCTCGCCACGGACGCCCGCGCCCTCCTCGGGCGCGGGCGCTCCGGCGAGACGGGCGCTCAGTCGGTGTTGTAGGTGACCTTGAACTTCAGCCGGATTTCCGTGGCCGTGTCGGCGCCGCGGAAGAGGCAGCTGTAGGCGACCTTCTGCGGTTCCACCGTGCCTTCGCCGCCGGTGAGGACGCGGGGCGTGCAGCGGAAGCCTTCGAAGACCAGCGGCTTCTCGATCCGCAGCGAGAGGTTCTTGTTCGCCACCTTCTTGACGGTCGGGCATTCGGCGAACTTCTGCTGCGACTTGGCGACGTTCTTGCCCGCGACCGTGATCTTCACCTTCTTGCCGATCACGTTTTTCGAGCTCGTCGTGCAGGTCGCGTTGACCTTCGGCGTTTCCGGTTCCGGCGGTTCGTCGTAGCCGGCGGCGGCGGCCGTCCCGACCGCGGCGACCAAGAGGCAGGCCAGGGCGCCCGCCAGGATCAGGGAGATGCGCTTCATCCGAGTTGAGTCCTCCGTGATTAGTTGTTCGCGTATTCGATCTTGAACTTGATCCGGATTTCCGTCGCCGTGTCGGCGCCGCGGAAGAGGCCGGTGTACTTGATGGTCAGCGGCGCCCGCTTGACGATCTTCGGGGTGACGCGGAAGCCTTCGATCGGCTTCGGCTTCTCGAGTTCCTGCTCGATCACCGAGCGCACGACCTTGTTGACGATCTTGCATTCGGCGAACTTCATCTGCTCCTGGGCGATGTTCTGGCCGCTGACCGTCGTCGTGACCTTGTGCCCGGCGACGAATTTGGAGCTGGTGGTGCATTCGCTGTTGACGATTCCTTCGGTGGGCATCGCGGCGGCGGTGCCGACGGAGGCGAAGGCGAGGCAGGCCAGCGCGCCGGCCAGGGTCAGGGAGATGCGCTTCAAGTTGCTTTCCTTTCCGGAGGGTTTGCTGGGAGCTTCCGCGGGCCGCCCGAGTTTCCTGCCGCCGCGCCAGTAGCCTGACCGGCGCCCTTGAACGCCCTCCGCACCTGGTTTCGCTCGCTGCCCGCCCGCTACGGGCGGCGCACGCTGATCGCGCTGGCGCTGATCGCCGCGCTCGGGCTGGTGCTGCGCGCGGTCGCCGTCGTCCACCCGGTCGCCGACCCGGCCGACGACTCCCACGCCTACTACGCCCTCGCCAAGTCGCTCTACGAGGAAGGCAGCTACGGCGGGCCGGAATTCCACTCGGAAGCCTCCAGCGACTGGTCACCGGGGGCCCCCTGGCTCTACGCCGGGCTCTTCGTCGTCACCGGCGGCCCGCGCGAAGGCACCATCCGCATCCTCGAGGCGCTGATGGGGGTGGGGACGATCCTCGTCGTCTTCTTCCTGGGATGGCGGCTGGGCGGGCGCCGGCCGGCGCTCCTGGGCGCCGCCGGCGTGGCGATCTACCCGCCGTTCGTCCACTCGGTCGGGGAGATCATGAGCGAGCCGCCGGCGATGCTCTCCCTCCCGGCGGCGATCCTGGCGTTCCTCTGGGCGTGGGACCGGACCGCGGTGAGGCCCGACGGGCGGCGCGGTAGCCCCTGGGCCTGGCTCCTCCCCGGCTTCCTCTTCGGCTGCACGGCGATGTTCCGCCCCGAGTACACGCTGGTCGCGGGCGCCTTCGTCGCCCTCGCCGCGGTGCGCTGGGCCTGGGAGCGCCAGTGGCGCCTCGGCACCGCCGCGGTCGGGCTCATGCTGGTCGCGCTGCTCCTGCCGATCGTGCCCTGGACGATCCGCAACTTCGTCGTCTTCGACCGCTTCGTGCCGATCTCGACCGGCGGCGGCAAGGCGCTCTACGTCGGCACCTTCTACCCGGCCGACGGCGAATACCAGCGGGTCAAGGCGATCCTCTACCACCGCGAGACCGGGGAATGGCTGCCGCCGCAATCCCAGGCGCTGAACGAAGTGGACCCCACGCCGCTCTTCGACGAAGTCGCCGAACGCTTCCCCGACCTGCCGCGCGACTCCGCCCTCGGCAAGATCGGCAAGGAAAACTTCTCCAAGTACTTCGACGCGGACCCGCTCGGTTACCTGGGGATGACCGTGCGCAAGATCGGGCGGATGTGGTCGAGCGGCGTCGGCTCGTTCATGTCGTCGACGCTCGGCCGCGCGATCCAGATCGCGCTGGTGGCGCTCGGCATCGCGGGCCTGGTCCTGCTCGGCTTCCGCCGGCGCTGGTGGGAGGCGCTCTGCCTGGCGGCGCCGATCGTCCTCGTCACCCTGGTCGGCGCCGCCAGCCTCGCCGCCCCGCGCCGCAACGAGATCCTGATGACGCTGATCTTCCCGCTCGCCGGCCTCGC
>DASZUW010000163.1:0-2146 GCA_035547475.1 Solirubrobacterales bacterium | reverse complement strand
CGGCCTCACCAAGTAGCCCTGCCCCGGGCTGTTCCTTTTGCGCCTCATAGGCGCAAAAGGACGGCGGAGCACGGTGCGGGTAGGTTGGCGCCATGGAACGGTGGCTGCGAGGGCTCTACGACGCCGCGGGGATGCGCTCGGTCGACCGCTGGGCGATCGAGGAGCAGGGCGTCGACTCGCTGGAGCTGATGGAGAGCGCCGGGCGGGCGGTGGCCGAGGTGGTGGCGCGCCTGGCGCCCGAGGGCCCCGTGCGGGTCGTCTGCGGGAAGGGCAACAACGGCGGCGACGGCCTGGTCGCGGCGCGGCTACTGCGCGAGCTCGGCTTCGCGGTGGAGGTCCTGCTGCTGTGGCCGGCGGACGAGCTGAGCGAGGACGCGACTGCGAACCTGCGGCGGCTGGAGGGCGGCGACGCGGACGCGGCGACTCATCCAGCGGCGACCGGCGGCCCCCGGCCCGTCGGCGTCCTTGAGGTCGGCGGCGACGTGGCGGCGCGGCTGGCCGGGTCCGGGGCGGTGGTCGACGCGATCTTCGGCACCGGCTTCTCCGGCGCGCCGCGCGAGCCCGCGGCGGGCGCCATCGCGGCGGTGAACGCGACCGGCGCGCCCGTCGTCGCCTGCGACATCGCCTCGGGCGTCGACGCCGCCACCGGCGAGGTGGCGGGCGTCGCGGTCGACGCGGACGTCACCGTCACCTTCCACGGCGCCAAGGTCGGCCACTACGTCGCCCCGGGCAAGTGGGCGGCCGGCGAGCTCGTCGTCGCGCCGATCGGCATCCCGCCGGGCGCGCCAGAGCCCGCCGCGGCCGGCGTCATCGAGCCCGCGGTGCTCGGGCTCGCGCCCCGCCGCGGCCCGCGGTCGACGAAGTTCAGCTCCGGCCAGGTGACGATCGCGGGCGGCTCGCGTGGGCTCACCGGCGCGGTGCGGATGTCCTCGGCCGCGGCGATCCGCGCGGGCGCCGGCTACGCCACCGTCGCCGTCCCCGCCGACCTCGAGCCGGCCTTCGAAGCGGCCGAGGTCGAGGTGATGTCGCGCGGCATCCACGGTCCGGAGGGGCGGCTCGGGACCGCGGGCGTCGACGCCCTCCTCGCCGCCTACGAGCGGGCCGCCGCCGGCGTCTTCGGCCCGGGCCTCGGTCGCGACGAGGACTCTCAGGCGCTCGCCCGCGCGCTCGTCCCCCGCATCGACGCGCCGCTGGTGGTCGACGCCGACGGCCTGAACGCCTTCGCCGGCAGCCTCTCCTACCTGGCTGCCCGCGAGGCGCCCACGATCCTCACTCCGCACGCGGGCGAGCTCGGCAGGCTTCTCAAACGCGAGTCGGCTGAGATCGACGCGCACCGCCTCGCCGCCGCCCGGGAAGCCGCCGCCCGCAGCGGCGCCGTCGTCGTGTTGAAGGGCGACGACACGATCGTCACCGACGGCGAGCGGGTCGCCGTCAACGCCGTCGCGGCGCCGGCGCTGGCGACCGCCGGCAGCGGCGACGTCCTCTCCGGGATGACCGCGGCGCTCCTCGCCCGCGGCCTCGAGCCGTTCGCGGCCGCCTGCGCGGCGGTCATCGCCCACGCCCGGGCGGGCCAGGAGGCGGCGCGGCGGGTCGGCCTGGCCGAGTCGGTCATCGCCACGGACGTGATCGCCGCGATCCCCGTGGGGCTGCGCCACCCCGGGCCGGTCGAGTAGCCTCGCGCGTCCAAGATGAAGACCGCGGCCGAGATCATGAGCGCCGACGTGCCGAGCGTGACGCCGGACGACGAAGCCCGCACGGCGATCGACCTGCTGGCGAAGAGCGACATGGGCGCGGTGCCGGTCCTCGACGCGGACCGCAAGGTCGTCGGCATCGTCAGCGAGTCGGACCTGATCCTCGCCGACGAGGAGTCCGACCTGCACCTGCCGCACTACCTCGAAATCATGGGCGGCATCGTCTTCATCGGCTCGATGAAAGGCTTCGAGAAGCGGCTCGAAAAGGCGTTCGCGACGAAGGTCTCGGAGCTGATGACGGCCGACCCGATCGTCGCCCACACCTACGAGTCGGCCGAGCGGGTGGCGAAGAAAATCGCCGATCACCACCACAACCATCTGCCGGTGGTCGACGAGGACGGGCGGTTGGCGGGCATGGTCACGCGGGCCGACGCGCTCGCCGCCGTCGTCGACGG
>DASZUW010000162.1:0-16753 GCA_035547475.1 Solirubrobacterales bacterium | reverse complement strand
AGGGCGCCCTCAAGTGCACGAGCGGCCGGGAATGTCGCACTCGGCGGGCGGGGTCATGGGCGGCCTGGTTCGGCGTGCACCAACCGGGCGTAGATGATGTAGCGCTGGGAGGCGCTGTAGAGGGGGTTGCAGGCGCTCAGGACGAGGCGCTCGTAGCCGGTGTCGTGGATGATGCCGACGTCGGAGGGGTCGACGATTTCGGACTTCTGGACGCGGTAGACGAAGGTGCCGTAGGGCATCTGAAGGGTGATCTTGTCGCCGGGATTCAGCGAGTCGATGTGGCGGAACGGGGCGAGGTAGGTGGTGCGGTGTCCGGCGATGCCAATCGTGCGGCCCTGTCCCGGCATCGCGGTTTCGGGGTAGTGGCCGGGGCCGAGCTCGAGGCTCGCCTCGTCGGTGCCCTGGACGAAGACCATGTCGAGGCCGTCCATCCCGGGGGCTTCGATCCGGCCGAGGGCGTCGCCCGGTGCCGATTCGTCGACCAGCCGCTGGGCGAGCCGGGAGACGTCGACGCTGAGCGCCTTCTTCTGCGCCTGCGGATTCTGCGTCCCCTTCGCCCGCCGCAGCTGCTTCACGTCGGCCCGGGTGAGGAATTCGGATTCGAGCGTCTTCAGCTGACTTTCCTTTTCGCCCTGCTTGATCGAGCTGTAGATCGCCGAGAGCGGCTCCTGGTAGGCGAGCGTGATGCCGACGTCCGCGACGACCAGGAGGCCCGCGGTGATCAGGGCGATCGAGAGGATGTGACCGAGGCGGCGCACAGAGCGTGAAGTTTCGCATCGAACCCGGGACGTTCACGTTGACCGGTTATGACTTCGGTAACCTGGCCCGCCAATTGTGAGTGGGCGATCACGAAATGCTCTCGGAAGCCCCACGATCGGCTCTCTCCTCCTCGCGGTCCTGAGCCTGGCGGCCGTGGTGGCCGTGCTCGGGCCCGCGGCGGGAGTCGCCGCGGGGGCGCCCTGCGGGCGATCGACGGCGGCGCCCCGACAGCTGACCCTGCACCAGATGCGGACCTCCGAGCTCTGCCTGATCAACCGCGTCCGCGCCCATTACGGCCTGCGCCGGCTGGTCTTCAACCGCTCGCTGCGCGACGCCGCGACCGGCCACTCCGACTCGATGGTCGCCCACCACTACTTCGGCCATGAAGGGCCGGGCGGATCGATGGACAGCCGCATCTCGCGCACCGGCTACCTGCACCGCGCCCGTGCCTTCGCGGTCGGGGAGAACATCGGCGGCGGCCCCGGCCGGCGCTACGGCTCGCCGAAGGCGGTCTTCGAGGAGTGGATGCACAGCCCGCCGCACCGGGCCAACATCCTCGACCCCTCCTACCGCGACGTCGGCGTCGGCGTCGCCCGCGGCTACCCGACCGGCGCCGGCGCCGGATCGGCGACCTACACGGTCGACTTCGGCGCCCGCCAGGGCTGAGCCGCCCCGCGCCCGCGGCGCAAGTCGCCTGCCGCCCATACGAGCGGGGGTCCAACAAACGTCCAGAAACGCCCGGCTTGCGAAAAGTGAGGAGGTGACCTGGCGAGAACTGGCGTGTGACCCGCAAGCTGATCCTCGCGCTCGCCGCCCTCGCCCTCGTCGCCGCCCTCGCCGCCGGCCCCGCCCAGGCCCGTCGCCTGAGCGCCCTCGTCGCCCCGCCCTCGATCTGCCCGAACCAGACCGACCTCGGCGCCTCGGCCGCCGTGCAGGAGAAGGCGATGCGCTGCATGACGAACTTCGCCCGCCGCCACGACGGGCTCGGCCAGTTCGCCAACGCCGCCGCGCTCGACCGCTCCGCCGCCCGCAAGAACGACGACATCCTCCGCTGCGACAGCTTCAGCCACTACGCCTGCGGCCGCGACTTCACCTACTGGATGCAGCGCAGCGGTTACCTCGCCGCGCGCTGCTGGCGGGCGGGCGAGAACATCGCCTGGGGCACGCTGGCCGACGGCACCGTGCGCTCGATCTTCGTCGCCTGGCTGCACTCGCCCGAGCACCGCGCCAACCTGCTCGGCCGCTACTCCCAGATCGGCATCGCCCTCTCGGTCGGGAACCTCGAAGGCCACCGCGGCGCCCACGTCTGGACCCAGGACTTCGGCTCCCACTGCGGCGCGCCGGCCCGCCACCCGGCCCACGTCCGCCGACCGCGCTTCGGCCTGCGCACCGCCTTCCGCGCCCGCTGAGGCGCGGATCGCGCAACCTCCGCGATCGCCCTTGGACATAGTGGATGCGCTTCCATATAGTCCTGAGACGTAGTCTCGCCGGGGTGGCCGGTTGGAGTCGAGGCGCCCGCGGGAAGGGCGTCGCGGGATCAGGAGGTCTTGGATGGAAGTCGTCAGGGTGCGAGTGGCCGCGGCGGTCGCCGCGTGCGTCCTCGTCGTGATGGTCGTCGCCGGGTGCGGTGGAGGATCGTCGTCGTCCTCGTCGAGTCCGACCACGACGTCGCCGTCGGCCGAAGCCGGCGGCGGCGGCTCCGGGGGCCCGCGGCCCGCCTCGTTGGAGAGCGAAGCGCCCTCGACCTCCTGGCCGTCGGTCGGCGACGACATCGGCGGCACCCGCTACTCGACGGCCGCGCAGGTGACGCCCGCAAACGTCGCCGAACTGAAGCCCGCCTACCTGGCGATGCTGGAACCGCCCGGGTCGCAGGGCTCCGGCGGCGAGAACAACCCGATCGAGTCCGAAGGCGTCGTCTACGCCTCCTCGAGCTCGGAAAACCCCGTGCTCGGCGCCTACGACGCCGCGACCGGCAAGGAGATCTGGCAGACCAGCGCCGCCGACATCGGCATCAAGCACGTGCCGCCGAACATCGGCACCCGCGGCATGGCGATCGGCGACGGCCTGATCTACGTCGAGGAGCCCGGCGGCGTCCTCGCGGCCTTCGACCAGAAGACCGGCAAACCGGCCTGGAAGGCGCTGGTCAACACCCAGCACGTCTACCAGTACTCGCAGCCGACGCCGGTCTACTGGGACGGCCTCGTCTACATCGGCCAGTCGGGCAGCGACATCGTCGGCGGGCTGCGCGGGTTCGTGAAGGCCTTCGACGCGAAGACCGGCAAGCTCGCCTGGACCTTCCACACGCTGCCGCGGCCGGGGACGCCGGGCGCGGAGACCTGGGCCTCGCCCGAGGAACTGAAGGACGGCGGCGGCGGGGTCTGGACCAACCCGGTGGTCGACCCGAAGCTCGGCCTCGTCTACTTCCCGACCGGCAACCCCTGGCCCGACATCGGTGGTCGCGGGCCCGGCGACGAGTACTACCTCGACGGCGTCGTCGCCCTCGACACGAAGACCGGCAAGCTGCGCTGGTTCTACCAGACGACCCACCACGACGAGTGGGACTACGACTGCGCCCAGCCGCCCGTCCTCTGGGACCAGGAAGTCGAAGGCAAGCAGGTGAACGGGCTCAGCATCGGCTGCAAGAACGGCTACGTCTACGAGCTCGACCGCGAAACCGGAAAGCCGGTGACGCCGGTGAAAGAGGAACCGCTCTCCAACGCCAAGACCGACCCGGCGGCGAAGGCCTACGACGAAAAGCTGGGTTGGAAGAAGCCGAACGGCGAACCGCTGACCGAGCCGATCCCGGTGGACGCGGGCGAAGTCACGCCCCACTGTGCCGACAAGAACCTGCTGCCGCCCGAGGCGCCGGACGGCAAGGGGTTCGAATACGCCTGCGCCTACATCTACTTCGGCAAGGACCACTACACCGCGGGCTGGAACGGGACCGCGATGGACTGGGAGCCGACGAGCTATGACCCGGAACTCGGCTACACCTACTACTGCACCAACGTCGGCATCCACGCCGCCAAACTGAAGGGCTACGACGTCCCGCAGAACGACAATTTCAAAACCTTCCCGCAGCTCTACGAGAACGGCGAAGGCAAAGGGGCGACCGAGCCGCGCTCGGGCTGGTTCACCGCGCTCGACCTGAACGACAACAAGACCGTCTGGCAGAAGAAATTCCCGACCGGGACCGAATGCGCGGCGGGCTCGGCGACGACGGCGGGCGGCCTCGTCTTCATGTCGGACTCGACCGGCAGGTTGCACGCCTTCGAAGCCAAGACCGGCAAGGAAGTGTGGTCATACGCGCACAAGGGCCTCGAACTGCACGCGCCGCCGATCGTCTACCAGGTCGGCGACACGGAGTACCTGTCGGTGGTCGGGACGCTGGAAGGCAAGGCGGTGCTGCTGGGCTTCGCCCTGAACGGGACCGAACCGTCGGCGCTGGCGGCACCGCAGCAGTCGGGCGGGGCGGAGAGCGGCGAGAAGGTCTTCCAGTCGAGCTGCGGGACCTGTCACACCCTGGCCGCCGCCGGCACCACCGGCGCGGTCGGCCCGAACCTCGACGAACTCGCCCCGGACGAGGCGACGGTCGAACACCAGGTGATCAACGGCGGCGGCAAAATGCCCGCCTTCAAGGGCCAGCTCTCGCCCGCGGAAATCAAAGCGGTCTCCAAATACGTCGCCCGGTCGGCGGGCGAATCCCCCGGCCACCCCTGACGATGTTGATGGGCCGAAAACTCAAGCATGGCTTGAGTTTTCGGCCCATCAACCTTTGTGGGGGAAGGGGACCTTTTCGTGGACGACCCGGCTGACCAGGCGGGCGTAGACGCCGGCGCCCTTCGGGGTCAGGTGGATGCCGTCCCAGAAGAGGCTTTCGCCGCCTTCTTCGGCCGCCTGCGCCCAGGGGATTTCGGTCGTGTGGTGCCAGTCCTCGGCCGCTTCGGCGATCGCTTGGTTGGACTCGTCCTGCCAGGAGACCGGGGCGTGGTCTGAGATCAGGAAGAGCTGGCCGACGTTGGTGGTGGCGGCGCGCAGGCGTTCCATGTCTTCGCCGTAGAGCGGGCCGTTGTTGCCCCACTGGACGACCATCGCGGCGGGATGGTGGCCCTCGTGCTTGATCTTTTCGATGATCTCGAGGAATTCGTCGGCCTGGCGGCCGACCTTCGCGTCCATCGAGAAGCCCGGGCCGAGGCGTTTGGCGAGCTTTTCCTCGGCGCCGATCATCACCGAGTCGCCGAGCATGATGATCCGCGGCCAGTGCTTGGCGGGGGGCAGGGGCTTGCCGCGCTTGCTGCCCGCCGCGGTCGCGGCGTCGGCGCCGGTCCCCCGGGTGCCGCCGGCCCCCTCGCCGCCCGCCGTCCCTTGACCGCGCGCCGCCCCCTTGCCGGCGGCCGAATCGGCCGCGGGCCGTTCCGGCGCCGTCGCGGTGACGTGGACCGAGGTCGCGGTCGAGGCCGCCGCCGCTTCGGGATCGCCGCCGCCGGTCTTGACGATGCCGCTCCAGCCGACGATCACGATCACCGCCAGCACCGAGAAGATCAGCGCCGGGCGCGCGACCCTCAGCCACCCCTCGGGCAGCCGCGGCAGCTTCGCCTTGCCGTTGAAGGGCAGCTCGACGAAGCGGTAGGAGAGGTCGGCGAGGGCGAGGCAGGCGATCAGCTGCAGCGGGATCAGGATGCCGCGCGGGAGGTCGATGTCGACGCCGGGCCGGGTCATCGCCAGCACCGGCCAGTGCCAGAGGTAGAAGCTGTAGCTGCGCAGGCCGAGCCAGAGCAGGGCCGGGCGGCCGATGATGTCGCCGAGGCGCGCCGCCGGATGGGCCAGCGCCGCCAGTAGGAGCGCCGTCGCGACCGCGACCCAGGCGTAGCCGCCGTGCCAGAGCGCCAGGTCGTAGTCGTGGACCTGGACGAAGCTGAGGAGCAGGTAGCCGAGGGCGACGACGCCGAGCGCGTCGAGGATCGGGCCGACCAGCGGGCCGAAGGACTTGTGGGTGCGCAACTGGACCGGGCTCCAGACCAGGGCGAGGGCGACGCCGGCGAGCAGGCCGACCGCGTGGGTGTCGGTGCCGTAGTAGACGCGCGAGGCATCGTGGCCGGGGTCGAAGAGGATCCAGGCGAGGATGACCGACCCCGCCGCCCCGGCCAGCACGCCGACGAGGAGCCGCCCGCGCCCGAAGATCTTCATTCCGGCGGCGAAGATCAGCGGCCAGAACAGGTAGAACTGCTCCTCCACCGAGAGCGACCAGAGGTGGGTGAAGAGCGAGGGGCGCCCGAACTGTTCGAAGTACGACGTGTGGGCGTAGATGAAGTGCCAGTTGGCGAAGTAGAGGAGCGAGGAGAGGGCGTCGCCGCGGACCTGGTCGATCTTGTCCGGCTCGGCGATCGCGGAGACGATCATCGCGACCGCGATGAGGACGCCGACGGCGGGGAGGAGGCGCCGCGCCCGCCGCAGCCAGAAGCGCCCGAGCGCGATGTGGTCGGTGGAGCGGAACTCGCGCAGGAGCAGCGAGGTGATCAGGTAGCCGCTGATCACGAAGAAGACGTCGACGCCGAGGAAGCCGCCCGGCACCCAGCCGAGGCCCGCGTGGTAGCCGAAGACGGCGAGCACCGCCAGTGCTCGCATGGCATCGATCCCCGGCATGTACGGGAAGCGGCTGTCCTTGGGCCTGCTCATCCTCCGTCGCTGTGCATAATCGCGGACATGGCCTCTTCGACGATCGAGAAACCGCGCGTCGCAGGCCCTGGTTCAGGCCTGGGCGGAAACTGGCGCGTGATCGTACGCAACGACAACCACAACACCTTCGAACACGTCGCCGCGACCCTCGCCCGCGTGCTGCCCGGCGTCACCCTCGAGCAGGGCCACCGGATCGCCGACCAGATCCACAGCTCCGGCCAGGCGATCGTCTGGACCGGCCCGCGCGAGCCCGCCGAGCACTACTGGGAGCAGCTCGAGCTGGCGGGGCTGACGATGGCCCCGTTGGAGCGGGCGTAGGGGGCGCGGGTTCGTGGCGATCTGAAGGCCGCGACGCCGCCGCCCGCCGCGCCCACGAACGATTCCGCTGGTTCGCCCTCGGCCCCTGCGGCGCCCCGCCCCTCTAACCTCCCGCCATGCGGGTGACCATGCTCGACGGGGGGCACTTCACCTCGGCCGCCGGGATCTGGCGGCGGGGGGAGGACATGGAGCGGCGGGTGCGGTTTCCGATCCCTGCGTATCTGATCGAGGTGGGGGAGGAGCGGATCCTCGTCGACACCGGGCTCCACCCCGCTGCCGCCGCCGACGCCGGGCGGCATTACGAGGGGGCCGAGTCGATCGGCCTCTTCGAGCTCGAGCAGGACGCGGCGGTCGCCGCGCAGGTCGAGCTGGGGTCGCTGACCAAGGTGGTGCTGACCCACCTCCACTTCGACCACGCCGGCGGCTCGGCGCTCCTGCCGTCTTCGTTGCCGGTCTTCGTCCAACGGCGCGAGTGGGAGGCGGGCCACGATCCCGACGCGATCGCGCGCAACTTCTTCCTGCCCCGCGACTACGCGGGCCTCGCCGGCCAGGTCGTCCTCGTCGACGGCGACCACGACCTGCTCGGCGACGGCTCGGTCGAGCTCCTCTTCACGCCCGGCCACACCCCCGGCCACCAGTCGGTCCGCGTCGGCGACGACCTGGTGATCGGCGGCGACGTCACCCACTTCGCCGCGGGCCTGGACGACCACCGCCTGCCGATCTTCGGCGACGACCTCGACGTCCAGCTGGAATCCGCCGAACGCCTCCGCGCGCTCCGCGACGCCGGCGCCGAGGTCCGGCCCGGGCACGACCCGGACGTGCTGGCGCCGGGCCCGGTGAGCTCGTCGCCGGGCGAGGCGTAGACCTTCGTCAGGCGGTCGGGACGGGGCGGAGACGATGAGGCTCGGGGTGGCGGCGGCGTTGGTCGGTGGCGAGCTGGTCGACGGAGACGTCGAGGTTCTCGACGGGCGGGTCGCCGCGGTCGGACTCGGCGCGCCGGGCGGGTCGAAGATCGCCGCCCCCGGCTTCGTCGACCTCCAGGTGAACGGCTTCGCGGGCGTCGACTTCTCGGCGCCCGGCGACGACGGCCACGCCGTCGCCGGCACCGCGCTCCTGGCGGGAGGCGTCACCGCCTACCAGCCGACGCTCGTCACCGCCGACCTCGACTCGACGCGCGCGGCTCTGGCCGCGCTGCCCGGCCCCGACCTCGACCCGGCCCGGGCACCGCGCGGCGAGGGTCCGCGCCCGCCCGCCTGCGCGCCGCGGCTGATCGGCGCCCACCTGGAGGGCCCCTTCATCTCCCCGGCGCGGGCGGGCGCCCACGACCCTGATGCGATCCGCCCGCCCGACCGCGCGGCGCTCGACGCGCTGCTCGCCGCCGGCCCGGTCTCCCAGGTGACGCTCGCGCCCGAGCTTCCCGGGGCTATGGAGCTCGTCGACGCGCTCGTGGCCCGCGGGGTCACGGTGGCCCTCGGGCACACCGAGGCCGACGCCGCCACCGCCCACCGCGCCTTCGACCGCGGCGCGCGCGCCGTCACCCACCTCTTCAACGCGATGCGCCGCCCGACGCCGCGCGACCCCGGCGTCGCCTTCGCCGCCCTCGGCCGCGACGACGCCTTCGTCACCCTGATCGTCGACGGCCGCCACCTCGCCGCGGACACCGTGCGCACCGCCTGGCGCGCCGCCCGCCGCCGCCTCGTCCTCGTCACCGACGCCGTCGCCGCCGCGGGCGCCCCCGACGGTGACTACACCCTCGGCGGCACCGTCCCGATCCACTCCGAGGGCGGCACGGTCCGCACCGCCGCCGGCGCCCTGGCCGGTTCGACCCTCACGATGCTGGACGCCGTCCGCAACGCCCACGCCCTCGGCATCCCGCTCGCCGCCGCCCTGCGCGCCGCCACCGAGGCCCCCGCGGCGATGGCCCGCCGCCCCGACCTCGGCCGCCTCGCCCCCGGCGCCCGCGCCGACCTCGTCGTCCTCGACGACGCGCTCGACCTCCGCCGGGTCCTGCGCGGCGGCGTCCCCGTCGCCTGACGACGGCCGACCCGGTTGATCGGCCGGCCGGCCGGCATCATGGGGGCGTGAGCTACTTTCCGGCCGGGAAGTCGATGGCGAGGCGCGTGCACGGGGAGCGCGCGGTGGGGCTGCTCTACGGGCAGCGGGCGCTTTTGATCGGGGCGCTCGAACCGCTCACCTACACGGGGACGATGCTGAGCACGAAGGCGGGGGACCGGCCGTTCGAGCGGCTGGTGCGGACGGCGAAGGCCCAGGAGACGATCTTCCTCGGCACCAAGGAGGAGGCCGATCGGATCCTGGCGCGCGTGCACAACCAGCACCTGCGGGTCAAGGGGGAGCTGCCGGAGGCGGCCGGGGCGCACGCCGCCGGCACCCCCTACTCGGCCTTCGACCCGGAGCTGATGCTCTGGACCTTGGCCGTGATCGCCGACTCCGGCCGGGAGATGTACGAGACGATGGTGCGGCCGCTGTCGGGCGCCGAGCGCGAGGCGCTCTGGCAGGACTACCGGCGCTTCGGCGAGCTCTTCGGGATGCCGCGCGACGCCGCGCCCGCCACCTACCCCGAGTTCGCCGCGTGGTTCGCGGGGAAGCTCGCCTCGCCCGACCTCCAGGCGACCCCGCACGCGCTCGCCTTCGCGCCGGTCGTCGCCTTCGAGCACCCGGTGCCCGCGAGCGCGCGCCTGAACCTCGCCGCGCAGAACCTGATCATCAAGGGCACGCTCCCGCCGCGCGTGCGCGAGATCTTCGGCATCCCCTGGGGCGCCCCGCAGGAGGCCGCGTTCCGCGCCCTCACCACGGCCCACCGCCAGGCCCACCACCTGATGCCACACGCCGTCCGGCGCGGCCGCAACGACCGTTTCTTCGACGTCGTCGCGTCCGGCGAGCGCCGCCGCGGAGGCACCCCGACGCCGGAGCTCGGCGCCGGGGTCTCCTGACGAACCCCCTCCCTAGGGCCCGGTGAAGGTCCCCGAGTAGCAGGGACCGCCCCCGCAATCGTCGCTGTGGAGGATGGCTCCGTCGAAGAAGTCGGAGACGAGCTGCTGCTCGGCCGGCGTGGCGCGCGGCAGCCCGTGCGGATCCTGGCCGACGCGGTTCGGCAGGTTCTCGTAGGGCGGCGGTTCGGTGCCGATCGTTTCGGCGGGGTTCGCCGGGTTCGGCCGCACCGGCCCGCCGTCCCAGTAGTACGCGGCCGAGCCGGTGTACGGGTAGCGGCTGATCGTCGGCACGTTCCAGAGCACTTCGGTGTCCGGCCAGCGACCCGGGAAGAGCACCGGCCGGTGGGCGGCGGCGCCGACCGTCCGCGCCTCGACGTCGGCCTGGTAATCGGTCACCTGGTGGTCGCCGAAGGCGACGTCGAGCAGCACCTGGTGGGCGGGCGTGTCGGGCAGCGGGTAGGAGGTCATGCGGCTCGCGTAGCCGTCCGGCTCGCCGCGGTCCCAGAGCATCTGCATCAGGTCGAGGATCAGCGGCCGCGCCGTTTCGTCCGGGTAGGCGGCGTAGAGGACCGCGGCGAAGGGGTCGAAGTCGACCGACCGCGGCAAGAGCACCGAGTAGTTCATCGCCGGCACCCCGAGCGAGGCGCGGGTGAAGTCCGGCGACACCGCGGTGAGCGCGCCGCCCATGATCCCGCCCTGGCTGTTGCCGTTGTAGAACAGCGCGTGCGTGTTCAGCACCGAAGGCGTGAGCAAGGTGCCGTCCTGATGGAACGCCGGGTCGGTGGTGAAGCCGCTCGGGCTGATCATCGCCCGGCCGAGGAAGAGCTCGTCGAGCAGCCCCTGTTGCAGGCGGTCGGGGATCGCCGGGAAGGCGGAGACGTTCTGCAGTGCCGCCGCCGTCACCAGGACGTCGGATTCCGACATGCCGATCTCATCGGTCGCGCACTGCACGATGTCGTGGTTCTGGGAGAGTTCCCGCTGCGGGCTCGAGGCGACCTCGGCGGCCGTGCCGAAGAGCCCGTGTCCGTAGAGCGAGGGCCGCGCCGATCCGGGCGCGCCGGTCACCGCCGACTCCGGGACGATGCAGTCGAAGTTGGCCGTCCAGGTCCCGTTCCGTTCCGGTTCTTCGTCGGCGTTCAGGTGCATCCGCCCGCCGGGGCCGCAGCTCGGGAAGAGGTAACAGGGGACTTCGAACGTCCCTTTCACGCGGCGCGCGATCTGACCGGGGTTGGGTTCGTTTTCCACGCTCGTCACGGTGAAGCTCGGCGAGGCGCCCTGCGGGATCCGGTCGGCGAGGTTCGAGTCGCCGAGGCCCGCGAAGGCGGCGTCGCGCATCGCGAGCTCCCGCCCGGTGAGGTTTCGGACGCTCGCGACGGTGAAGTCCCAGGCCAGGTAGAGGTCGCGGCGGTCGATGCCCGCCTTCTTCAGCGTCCAGAAGATGCGCTCGAAGCGCGGCCGCGCTTCGTTGATCTGCGGCTGCCGGGAGGGGACGCGGTCGCGGAAGTACCGGAAGGCGATCGGCGCTTCGATCATTTTGCCCGCCGCGTTGTGGAGGTCGCGCAGGGCGACGACGTAGCGGTGGCCGGGGGTGAAGTCGACCGCGGGGTGGATCTCGAGGACCCGCTTCGCCGGGTCTTCGGCGGTCGAGTCGATCTCGGTCCAGATCGGCCAGCGCCGGCCGGTCTGGGCGTCGATCACGACCACCGGCGCGTCCGGTTCGGCGTAATCGGCGAGGTGGTTGATCGGCGTCGCGCCGGTGGCGGCGACGTCGGCCGCGTCTTCGATCCCGGGCACCTTGAGCAGGATCACCGAGCCGGGGCTGAACCCGTCGGCTTCGTCGTAGGGGGCCGCTTCGATGCCTTCGCCGAGCGCGTTGGCCGGCATCCCGGCGTCCTTGAAGTCGATCCGGCGGCCGGTGGCGCTCGCGGGGTCGGCGACGGTGTAGTAGTCGTCGGGGAACGGCAGCATGCACAGTTCGTTGCCGGGGTCGGCGATGTAGTCGCAGTTTTCGGCTTCGCTCATGTCGATCGGCGGCAGCTTTCCCGGGCCCGGTTGCCCGCCGCCGTGGTGGTGGCGGTGATGATGTCCGCGACCGTGGTGGGGATGGTGGTGCCCGCGCGGGTGGTGCTCGCGGTGGTGGGGAGGGTTGTGGTCGCCGCGACCGTGTCGCGATCCGGCGGCTGCCGACCCGGCCAGGCACAGCGCGACGACAAGGCACGCCGCCGACGCGGCGACGAAGGTGGAGCGACTCCTCACGTCTTCCTCCTCACTCGGTGGAACCCGCCTTGCACCTTACGTCCGCGCGGCGCGCCCGCGCAAGAGGATCGAAAGGAGCAAAAAGCCTCGGCGCGTCGGCCGAAAAGGCGCGTCGCCGCTCTGCCGTGCGGGTGCGCGCCGACGCGCCGTCGGCCCGCGCCCCTCCGATGCGTGTGCGGCGGTTAGTTGCCGAGCAGGTCGCAGACCGCTTCGGTCTGCACTCGGCGCAGTTGCGCGAGCAGCTTGCCGGTCGGCGCCGGGATGTTCAGCGAGGTCGTCACCGCGGCGGAGCCGTCGGCGGTCGCGGCGGCGAACTGCGTGTAGCCGGGGAAGTTGCCGGTGTGGCCGTAGACCGTGCCGCACCTCGTCTGATAGCGGAAGAGCGCCAGGCCGGCGGAGTTCTTGCCCGGCCCCGGTGGGCTCGATTCGCCGCCGGGCCACCAGCGCATCTGCTGTTCCTGCTCGGCCTGGTCGAAGAACCGCAGCCCGAGGTCGGCGCGGATGAAGGCGTTCAGGTTCTGCGGCGTGGAGATGATCGCCCCTGACGCCCACGCGCCGGAGGGGTTGAGGAATTCCGACACGTCCTGCGGTTCGGCGCCGGCTTCCGTCACATACCCGTGGATGAACGGCGACGGGATCTTGACCTTCGTCGGCAGCGAGGTCTGCGCCAGCTTCGCCGGCCCGAGGACGATCCGCCGCAGCTCGCTCGCGTAGCTTCGCTTCGTCACCGCTTCGACCATCAGCCCGACGACGATGTTGTCGGTGTTCGAGTACTCGTACCTGGTGCCGGGCTTGAACTCGAGCGGTTCCTCCGCGACCCAGCCGATCACGGTCTTCGGCGCCACGTAGGCGCGCGGCGTCTTTTCCGCCTGTTCGACGAAGGCCTGCGACTTCGTGTAGTCGGGGACGCCGCTGGTGTGGCCGAGGAGCTCGCGCAGCGTCACCTTTCCCCAGGCCTTGGGCAGCGTCGGCAGCACCTTTTCGATCGTGTCGTCGAGGCTCAGCTGCCCCGAGCGCACGAGGTTCAGCGCGACCGCCCCGCTGAACGCCTTGGCGACGCTGGCGATCCGCATGTGTTCGGTGGCGCGCGGCCTGGCCGCCTTCCTCACGTCGGCACGGCCGGCGCTGAGCGTGGTCAGCTTGCCGTCGCGGTAGAGCGTCGCGATCGCCCCGGGCGGCCCGTCCGGGGCCGCGACGAGGCCTTCGAGGCCCTTGAGGACCTGGGCGTCGGTCGTCCTGGCCGCCGCCGATCCGGCGCCGAGCGCGAGCGCCAGGACGGCGACGATGGACAGGACGCGGAGTGGGCGGGCGAGGCGCATCGAAGCAGTCTAAGCTAAGCGGCCCGGCGGTGCCCGGTGGTATGCAGAGGTCCGCTTCGGCGGCGCCGCGGAGGGGAGGGCAGGGCTCCCGCGCCGGCAGCGCGGCGAGCCAATACGGCCGCACCTCCGCGTCCGCGTAGGCGGCCCGCTCCTCAGCGGTGACGGGGGTCAGCGGCCAGGGCGCGGGCATGCGTCCTTATAGCGCCGGCCCTTTCCGTGGCATTAGCCGATGTTTTTGATAAGCTAACTCAAGAATGATCCACGCGAGCCGGCACGAGTCCATCGACGTCCACCAGCACCTGCTCGGCGAGGCGCTGATCGAGGCGCTCGCCCGGCGCACGAGGCCGCCGATGTTGGTGCGCCGCCGCGAGGGCTGGACCTTCAAGGTCACCGCCGAGCCCGACAGCGTCCTCACCTTCGACGCCACCGACCCCGCGCTGCGCCGCGAGGAGCTCGCGGAGGACGGGATCGACCGGGCGCTGGTGGCGCTCTCGACCGCGCTCGGGGTCGAGACGCTTCCGCCCGAGGACTCGGTCGCGCTGATCGACGCCCACCACGAGGGCATCGCCGCGCTGCCACCCGAGTTCGGCGGCTGGGGCGCGGTGCCGCTCGCCGCGCCGGAGCTCGATCCCGCCGCCGTCGACCTCGTCCTCGCCCGCGGCTGCGTCGGCATCTCCCTGCCCGCGGAGGCGCTGATCGATCCCGCCGCGGTCGAGCGACTCGCGCCGCTTCTCGCCCGCCTCGAGCAGCGCGACGCCCCGCTCTTCGTCCACCCGGGACCGGTGGGCGGCGTCCCGACCCCCGACGCCGCCCACCTCCGGCACTGGTGGCCCGCGCTCACCGATTACGTCGCCCCGATGCAGGCCGCCTGGTTCGCCTTCCTCCACGCCGGCCGGCGCGCGCACCCGCGCCTGCGCGTCCTCTTCGCGATGCTCGCCGGGGGCGCGCCCCTGCAGCTCGAGCGTTATGCCGCCCGCCGCGGCGTCCCCGCTCCCGACCCGGATCCGCTCGTCTTCTACGACACCTCCTCCTACGGCCCGCGGATGATCGGCGCCGTCGCCGCCGTCGTCGGCGTCGCCCAGCTCGTCTACGGCTCCGACCGCCCGGTCGTCGACCCGCGGCGCCCCCGCCTCGACCCCGAGCTGCGCCTGGCGCTCGTCGCCGCCAACCCCGCCCGACTTTTCAACCCCGACCCGAAAGGAGCCCTCGCGTGACCACTCATCACGAGGACATCGTGCGGCCGCACGGTCGCGATCTCACCGATGCCGAGCTGGAGGCAGTCGCCTGTCAGTTCGCCGCGCGTCCGGAGCTCTGGTCGGAACACGTCTCCCACGATCCGGGTCACAGGACCTACGCACAGCTGTTTCGCGACGAGCACCTCGACGTCTGGCTGCTCTGCTGGTCGCGCGACCACGACACCGGTTTCCACGACCACGACCTCTCGGCGGGCGCCGTGGCGGTCGCGGCGGGGAGCGTGCGCGAGGACCGGCTGGTGCTCGGGCGCCCGATCGACGAGCCGATCAGCCGGATCGCCACGGCGGGGACCTCGTTCAGCTTCACCGCCGCCGACATCCACCGCGTGCTGCACGCCGGGGAGGGGCCGGCGGTGACGATCCACGCCTACTCGCCGCCGTTGGTGCGGATGGGCAGCTACGTGGTCGAGCCGAGCGGGCAGCTGCTGCGCCACGCGGTCACCTACGAGGACGAGCTGCGCCAGCCCGATCCCTCCGAACTGACCCGCGCCGCCGCAAGCTGACCCCCGGTGGGGTGGGCGCTTCGGTAGGTTCCCCGCGGTGAGCGCCGAACGCCGCCCGGTCCTGATCGCCTACGACGGCTCCGACTGCGCGGCGGCGGCGATCGACAAGGTCGCGGAGGAGCTCGCGCCGCGCAAGGCGATCGTCATGGTCGTCTCCGAGGAGCTCGAGCGGGTGCCGTTCCTCGGCACCGCCGGGGTGCCAGTCGAGGCGGAGACGATGGAACTGCTGACCGAGGCGGCGCGGAAGGGCGCCCAGGAGATCGCCGACAAGGGCGCCGAGCGCGCCCGCGAACGGGGCCTCGACGCGACCGCCGCGGTGTACGAAGGCGGCCCGGTCTGGAGCGCGATCGTCGAGGCGGCCGAGGAGCACGACGCGGCGCTGATCGCCGTCGGCGCTCGCGGGCTCTCGGGCGTCAAACGCCTCGTGCTCGGCAGCGTCTCCAGCGCCGTCTCCCAGCACAGCCGGCGCAGCGTCCTCATCGTCCACGGCGGCTGACGCGGTCCGGGTGGGCGCCCGGACGCCGCGGGCCGACGGCGCCGCCGTGCGACGATCCCGACATGAGCGACGACGCCCCGCACCGCAAGCGCATCGGCTTCCTCAGCTTCGGGCACTGGTCGCGGGCGCCCGGCTCGCGGACGCCGACCGCCGCCGACGCGCTGCGCCAGACGGTCGAGCTGGCGGTCGCCGCCGAGGAGATCGGCATCGACGGCGCCTTCGTCCGCGTCCACCACTTCCAGCGCCAGCTCGCCTCGCCGTTCCCGTTGCTCGCCGCGATCGGGACCGCGACGCGCCGCATCGAGATCGGCACCGCGGTCATCGACATGCGCTACGAGGCCCCGCTCTACATGGCCGAGGACGCCGCCGCGGCCGACCTCCTCGCGGGCGGTCGCCTGCAGCTCGGCATCAGCCGCGGCTCGCCGGAGCCCGCGCTGCACGGCTCGCGCGCCTTCGGGCACGTCCCCGCCGAGGGCGAAACCGACGCCGACCTCGCCCGCCGCCACGCCGAGCTCTTCCGCGCCGCGATCGCCGGCGAGCCCGTCGTCGATGCCGACCCGGCGATGGCGGGCGGCATCGGTCGCCTCGCGATCCAGCCCCGGTCGCCCGGCCTGCCCGACCGCATCTGGTGGGGCGCGGGCACCCGCCAGACCGGCGTCTGGGCCGCCCAGCAGGGCATGAACCTGATGAGCTCGACGCTCCTCACCGAGGACACCGGCGTCCCCTTCGACCAGCTCCAGGCCGAACAGATCCAGATGTACCTGGACGCCTGGCGCGAGGCCGGCTGGGAGCGCCGCCCCCGCATCTCGGTCAGCCGCAGCGTCATCCCGATCGTCAACGACATGGACGACGCCTACTTCGGCGGCGAGCGCGGCGGCGGCGACCAGGTCGGCTACCTCGACGGCGGCCTCGCCCGCTTCGGCAAGTCCTACACCGGCGAGCCCGACCGCATCGCCGCCGAACTCGCCGCAGACGCCGCCGTCGCCCTCGCCGACACCATCCTGATGACGGTCCCGAACCAACTCGGCGTCGACTACAACGCCGAGCTCCTGAGCAACATCGCCGAGTACGTGGCGCGGGCGTTTGGCTGGTGGCGGGAGGTGGGTGGGGGCGTGGGGGCGTGAGGATGTGAGGGTGTGAGGGTGGGGGTGGGGCGCGGGCCGTCCACAGGGGTTCGGGGCGCCGGCGGCGCGTCCAGGGCGCCGCATGGGGGTCCTGGCAG
>DASZUW010000161.1:0-1695 GCA_035547475.1 Solirubrobacterales bacterium | reverse complement strand
ACTTTGCAGTCGACCTTCGCCTGCTCGAAGATCTCGCCCGCGAATTCGTACCAGGAGCATTCCCCGGCGGCGGCCATGTGGTGGATGCCGTACTCGATCCCGTCGATCAGCCGCACGAGGCCGTAGGCGAGGTGCCAGGTGTAGGTCGGCGAGGTGACCTGGTCGCGGACGACGGTCACCTCGTTCATCGTCTCGCCGAGGCGCAGCATGGTGGCGACGAAGTTGCCGCCGCCGATACCGAAGAGCCCGGAGGAGCGGACGACGAAGTGGCGCGGGTTGGCGGCCGCGGTCGCCTCCTCGCCGGCCAGCTTGGTGCGCCCGTAGGCCGAGAGCGGCGCCGGCTGGTCGGACTCGACGTACGGCGAGCCCTTCTGGCCGTCGAAGACGTAATCGGTGGAGACGTAGACGACCGCCGCGTCGACCTCGCGGGCGCCCGCGGCCACGTTCCCCGCCCCGGTCCCGTTCACCGCGAACGCCGCCTCCTCGGCGGTCTCCGCTCCGTCCACGTCGGTCCAGGCGGAGCAGTTGACGACCATGTCGGGGCGCTCGAGGGAGAGCCGCCGCCGCACCGCCTCGGCGTCGGTGACGTCCATCTCGGCCCGCCCGAACCCGACCACGTCGTGCCCCGCGTTCCCCGCGGCGAGCACCATGTCGCGCCCGAGCTGCCCTTCGGCGCCCGCGACCAGAACCTTCATCGGCCGATCCCCGCTCTCGTCGTCATCTTCAAGTGTCGAACAGGCTATTGCCCCGGAAGATGCGCCGCCGCCTGGACGGTGTCGGGGCGATCCGCGACGATTGGCGCGTGGTGAAGCTGAACGAGAAGGCCGCGGTGCCCGTCGTCGACGCCGCCGCCCGCGAGCGCCTCGCGCGCGCCTTCGACCGCGAGGGCGTCGTCGCCGCGATGCTGATCGGCTCGCAGGCGCGCGGGACTGCCGGCCCCCTCTCCGACATCGACCTCGCCTACTGGCACGAGCCCGGATTGGGTCGCGACGCACGTCGGCGACTGCGGCTCGACCTCATCGGCGCGGCCGAAGAAGCCCTGCGGACGCCCGAAGTCGACCTCGTCCCGCTGAACGAGGCCTCGCCGCTGATGCGGCAGCGCGCGATCCGCGACGGGGTGCGGCTGATCGAGCGCGACCGCGACCTCCGCGTCGCCCTCGAGGCCCGCGCGATCGTCGACTACCTGGACACGCAACCGCTGCGCGACGAGATGGCGCGGGGGCTCCGGCACCGCATCGAGGAGGGCCGCTTTGGTCGACGCTAGGGGTGTCACCGAACGCCTGAACCGCCTTGGGGCGATGGTGGAAGAGCTGGAACGCCTGCGTGACAAAGGCCGGGGCGCCTACGAGGCGGACCTCGAGGTGCGGTTGGCGACCGAACACGCGCTCCAGACCGCGGTCCAGATCTGCATCGACGTCGGCGCCCACCTCATCGCCGAGCAAGGCCTGTCGACGCCCGCCGATTATCGAGCGGTCTTCAGGATCCTCGGTTCGGTCGGCCTCGACGCCGAGCTCGCGGAGCGGCTGGGGAATGCCGCCGGGATGCGGAACGTGATCGTCCACGAATACCTGTCGGTCGACGATGACTTCGTCTGGGAAGCGCTCGAGAACCTCGACGATCTCCGCGAATTCGCGGCGTTCACCCAGCAGCACCTCGCCGAATAGCAGACGCCCCCCGTTGTTGATGGGCCGAAAA
>DASZUW010000160.1:0-8438 GCA_035547475.1 Solirubrobacterales bacterium | reverse complement strand
TTCTTCGACGCCGCCTGCGGGGTCAGGAACGACGCCGCGATCGACGGCGCCACCGTCACCGAGAGGGCGACCACGGCCGCCAGCACGATGACGGTCGCCGCTCTAGGGGTTGAGAGCCTCTTCTTCAACAACTTGATTCCTCACTTTCCTGGCCTGCCGGGCGGCCTTTCTTGACAATCCTCGTCAATAAACTATCGAAAGTGATAGCGTAAGGCGACCAAGTTGGTCAAGAAACCCGTTTCCACCCGGCAGAGAGGAATCACCCGAATGAGAATCAAGACCCTCGCCATCACGGTGCTGGCCCTGCTGGGCCTGGCCGTGCCGGCGTCGGCCGGCGCCCAGACCTTGATCGGCTCAGGCTCCGTCACAGCGCAGCCCGGCTGCAGGCCCTCTTCGCCGCCTACACGAAGAACGTGAATCCGAAGATCCACTTCGTCTACACGGCCGATGGGGGCAACGCCGGCATCAAAGACGTCCAGAACGGCACCAGCCAGTTCGCCGGACAGGCCCGCACCCCGCTCCCGAGCGACGCCGGCACCACCTACATCAAGCTCTACCTGGACGGCCTCTGCCTGGACGTCAACCCGAAGAACAAGCTGAGCAACATCAGCATCCAGTCCGCCCACGACATCTACCGTGGGCTGCTCACCAATTGGAGCCAGATCCCCGGCTCCAACCTCACCACCACCATCGACCCGGTGGGACGCGACACCAACGGAGGCACCTACAACTTCTTCCTCCAGTCGGTGCTGAACAACGAACCGCCCGCGTCCAACGTCAACGCGCTGACCGCCGACGGCCTCGTCGTCAACGCGGTCAAGCAGGACCCGAACGCGATCGGCTACGCCGGCCTCGCCTGGCAGAAGGGCATCAAGCCGGTGAAGGTGAACGGCGTCAAATGCGAACCGAAGAACATCAGCGTCGAACCGCTGAAGTACCCGCTGTCGCGGTACATCTTCGTCGTCCTGCCGACCGACAACCCGAGCCCCGCGGTGCAGAAGTTCGTCGACTGGGCGCGGACCAGCCCGGAAGCCGGCGCGGTCATCAACAAAGCCGGCGGCGTCGCCGCGTTCAACAAGAAGTAGGGGTCGGGGTTGGAAGAAGGGCTCCAACCCGAGTACGGCCCGAAGTGGTCGGACCAGCGCGTCGAGCGGATGCTCGGCGCGCTGGTGCTCGCCGTGGTGGCGCTGCTCGTCGGGCTGATCGTCGTCGTGTTGGCGAACGGCTGGCCCTCCTTCGCCCACAACGGCCTCTCCTGGTTCGGCTCCGGCGGCAACGTCGACGAAGAGCTGAACGCCATCTCACAGTCGGCCGAAACGGGGTCTGGCTACGTCTACACGTTCCACGCCTGGCCGCTGATCTGGTCGACGATCCTGATCTGCGGCGGGGCGGTGATCGTCGGCCTCGTCACGGCGCTCTTCATCTCCGTCTTCCTGGTCGAGTTCGCGCCCGCCTGGATGAGCAACGTGCTGCGGCCGGTGGTGCGGTTCCTCGCCAGCGTGCCTTCGGTCATCTACGGCCTGCTCGGCGTCCTCGTCCTGGTGCCGTTCATCGGCAACCACCTGATCACCGAGCACCAGAAGGCCTCGGTCGCGGGCATCATCTCGCTCAGCGGCTACTCGCTGATGGCGGCCGTGATCATCCTCGCGATCATGATCGCGCCGCTGATGGTGTCGATCTTCACCGACGCGCTCAGCTCGGTGAAACCGGGCTGGCTCGAAGGATCGCTGGCCCTCGGGGTGAACCGCTGGCGCACGATCTGGAAGATCGGCGTGCGGGCGGCGCGGCCCGCGATCGTCGCCGGCACCGTGCTGGCGCTGGCCCGCGCGATCGGCGAGTCGGTGATGCTGGCGATGATCTCCGGCTCGACCGCCTTCGCGCCGAACCCCGCCGACGGCCTGATCTTCATCTACGAGCCCTCGCGCCCGCTGGCGCCGACGATCGTCAAGAGCGTCGACCAGCTGAGCTCGCCGCCGGCCAAGGCGACGCTGTTTGCGATCGCCTCCTTCCTCCTCTTCTCCGGCGCCCTGTTCTCGCTCGCCGGCTGGGCGACGCGACGGGCGATGAGCCGCTACGGAGCCGCCTGATGGAGTCCTCGGTCGCCACCCCGCAGCCGCCGCCCCCGGCGACGCCGGAGCCAGGCAAGACGCCGACCAAGGCCGTCGAGGGCACCGCCACCTGGAGCCTCGTCGACCGCCTCGGCCTCGCCTTCTGCTGGTTCCTGGGCCTGCTCTTCTGCGCGATCGCGGCGGCGATCGTCGTCTACCTCTTCTTGCAGGGCATCAAGTTCCTGAAGGTCTCCGAGCTCGTCACGCCGGCCGCCGCCGGCTTCACCGAAGGCGAATCGGGCGGCTTCTCCGACGCCTTCGTCGGCACCCTGATCCTCGGCACGATGGGGATCGCGATCGCGCTGCCGATCGGCGTCGCGATCGCCGTCTGGCTGGTCGAGTACGGGCGGCCGCGGGCGCTCGCGCGGATCACCGAGCTGACGATCGAGGCGATCGCCGGCATCCCGTCGATCGTCCTCGCCCTGTTCGGCACGGTGATCTTCACCAGCACCGCGCTCGGCTTCCTCAGCCGCTCCAACGAAGGCGTCGTCTTCGGCCGCTCCTTCTTCGCCGCCTCCTCGATGCTGGCGATCGAGGCGCTGCCGCTGATCGTCGCCTCCACCCGCGAGGGGCTGAACGCGATCCCGCGCCACGTCCGCGAGGCCTCCTACGCGGTCGGCAAGACGAAGGCGGCGACGACGCGGCGCATCCTCCTCCCCACCTGCCGCCCGCAGATCGCGACCGGCGGGATGCTGGGGCTCGGGCGGATCATCGGCGACACCGCGATCATCGTCGTCCTCCTCGGCGCGACCCAGAACTTCAGCCCGGTCGAAGGCGCGCCGTTCCCGCTGAACTACCTGCGCGGCGCCGGCACCTCGCTGACCAACTTCGTCTACGAGGCCTCGCCGACCGGCAACCTGAACCAGCCGCAGAAAGCCTACGCGGCGGCTTTCGTCCTGCTGCTGATGGTGCTGGCGCTGAACGCCGCCACCGACGTCGTCCACCGCCGCGCCCGAAAGGCAGGAACGTGGAGCCACTGAGCGCCCCGCCGCCGATCCGTCGGCTCGACCCACAGGATCCGACCCCGGCCCGCGAGGCCGGGCCCGACCGGGCCACGAACTTCGTCGCCGCGAAGCGCTCGATCGCCGCGCCGCGGTTCTCGATCCGGCGCATGGAGGTCGACGACGTCTCGATCCACTACGGCGCCAAAGAAGCGGTGAAAGGGGTGTCGCTGCCGATCCGCCAAGGCGAGGTGCTGGCGCTGATCGGGCCGTCGGGCTGCGGCAAGACGACGCTCCTGCGCTCGCTCAACCGTCTGACCGAGCTGACCGCGTCGGCGCGGCTCACGGGCTCGATCCGGCTCGACGACGTCGACATCCGGCTGATCGAGCCGACGCTGCTGCGCCGCCGGGTGACGATGGTCTTCCAGCAGCCGAACCCGTTCCCGATGTCGGTCTTCGACAACATCGCCTACGTCCTGCGCGAGCAGGGCTCGCGGCGGATGAAGAAGAAGGCGCTGGAGCCGCAGGTGCACTCGGCGCTGCAACGGGCCGGGCTCTTCGAGGAGGTGAAGGACAACCTCAAGCACCCGGCGCTGAAGCTGTCGGGCGGGCAGCAGCAGCGGCTCTGCATCGCCCGGGCGCTCGCCGCCGAACCGGAGGTGCTGCTGCTCGACGAGCCCTGCTCGGCGCTCGACCCGCAGTCGACGGCGGTGATCGAGGACCTGATCGTGAAGCTGCGCGACGACGTCGCGGTCGTGATCGTCACCCACAACCTGCAGCAGGCCTACCGGATCGCCGACCACGTCGCCTTCATGTACCTCGGGGACCTGGTCGAGTACAACAGCGCCACCCGCCTCTTCAACGCGCCCGCCCAGGAGCGGACGCGGGAGTACGTCAGCGGTGCGTTCGGCTAGCGCGAGGGCGACGCGACCGCTGGCGGTGGCCGCCTGCCTCTGCCTGCTCGGCGGGGGCGCGGCGGGCTGCTCGACGACGCAGGAGAAGGCGGCCGCCCAGCGGGCGAAGGCCGAACGCATCCTGAAGGCGCGCGCGAAGCGCCAGGCGGCCCGAAAGCACCATCACCACGATGTTGGTGGGCCGAAAACTCAAGGAGGGCTTGAGAAATCGGCCCATCGACGCAGAGGGGGGGAAGGGTGACGGAGACGCCGGCCAAGGTCCAGGGGATCGAGCCCTGCGAGGAGTGCGGGGCGCCGATGGACCCGCAGCAGCGCTATTGCGTCGAATGCGCGGCGCGGCGCGGCAACGGGTCCAACCCGGCCTCGCGCTACTTCGCCGCGATGAGCAAAAATTCGCGCCGGCCGCTGACCAAAGGGCGGGCGAAGGCGCCGGGCGGCGGCAGCCGGGCCGCCGCGGTCGGGTTCTTCGCCCTGCTGCCGATCGCGGTGGCGCTGGGGGTCGTCGTCGGGCGCAGCGGGTCGGGCGACTCGAACGAAGAGGCGCTCCTGAAAGCGCTCCACCAGGCCGAAGCCCATCAGGTCGCCGCGGCGCCCGTCGAAGCAGAAGCGAGCGCCGCGACGACGGCGACCGCGAAGCAGGCGAAAGCGTCCAAAGGCGCGGCGCAGGGCAAGAAGGCGGCCCCGAAAGCGACCGCCAAGAAGGCCGAACCCCACGCCAAGGTCCTGGCGAAGACGAAGAACGGCACCGTCCACCAGGTCACGGGCTACGAACCGACCAAGGCGACCGAAGAAGCCGACACGAAACTGGTCGAAGAAAACCCCGAACAGACGGGGAAGAACTACATCAAGGCGCAGCAGAACCTGCCCGACGTGGTCGTGGTCGGCGGCGAAGGCGGCGGCGCCGAAGAGGAACTGCCGCCGGGGGTCGAACCGTGAGCGAGAAGACGACGGAGCTGCCGGTCGCGCCGCCGGTCGGTCCGCCGCGGTTCCCGGCCCCGCCGGGCAAGCCGGCGCCGAACGGGACGAGGAAGCCCGCCGAGAAGGCCGAGCGCAAGGAGGAGGACAGCGCCGAGCTCCTCGCCCAGCGCGACCGGCTGCTCGAGAAGTTCACGGTGATGCAGGCCGACCTCGGCGGCGCCTTCTACGAGATGGCGATCCGCGACCACGTGCGACTCGACGTGTTGACCCGCAAAGCGGCCGAGCTGCAACAGGTGGACGCCGAGCTCTTGGCGGTCGAGCGGCTGCTCGAGCTCCAGCGTGCCGACGCGGCGGGGCTCTGTCCCGGCTGCGGGGCGCCGTACGGGCACGCGGTGCGCTTCTGCGGCCAGTGCGGGACGCCCCTGGTCCCGAGCGAGGCGGGCTCGTGAGCGGCTGGCTGCGGACGCGGGTGCGCGCGGCGCTCGCCGCGGCGGCGACGCTGACCGGCAAGCGCTTCGGGCTCCTGGTCGCCTCCTCGCTGGTGGCGACGGCGGCGATCGTCGCCGCCGCGGCGACCGACCAGCCGGAAGCGAGCCCGCTCGCCTCGCTGCTCGGCCACAGCCTCGCCGCCGAGCGCACCCCGGCGCCGGCGGTCACTCCCCTCGAACCGACGGCGGAACCCGAACCCGAAGCAGGACCGGCCGAACCGGTCGCAGACGAAGCGAGCCCGGCGCCGGAACCGGTCGTCCCCGGACCGGCCCCCGAACCGATCGCGCTCCCCACCGAAGCCGCGCCGGAAGCCGCGCCCGAACCGGCGCCGGAACCGGAACCGAGCGAAGAAGCCGAAGCGCCCGAAGCGGCGCCGAAACCGCGGGCCGGGCGGATCAAGCACGTCTTCCTCGTCTCCTTGGTCAGCTCCGGGTACGAGGCGGCGTTCGGCTCCGGGACGGAGTCCCAGATGCCCTACCTGAACGGCACCCTGCGCCCCAAGGGCCTGCTGCTCACCAACTACTCGGTGCTGACGGAAGCGCTGACGCCGAACGGGATCGCGACGATCAGCGGCCAGCCGCCGAACGCGGCGACCGAAGCGGAATGCCCGGTCTTCACCGAAGAATGCCTCTACGCGGTGGAAACGTCGACGCTGGCCGAGCAGCTCGAAATCGGCGGCTTCACCTGGCGCGCCTACGTCGAAGGGATGGTGAGCCCGGCGACCGGCGAACCGGCGAACTGCGTCTACCCCGCGGGCACCGAAGAAGAGCAGGTCGAACCGGGTGGCTACTCGGCGCGGCTGAACCCGTTCACGCACTTCCACTCGCTGCTCGACGTCGGCACCTGCGCGGCGGACGACGTGCCGATCACCGAGCTGGCGAAGGACCTGCGGAGCGAAGCGAGGACGCCGAGCTTCTCCTACATCTCCCCCGACCTTTGCGCGGCGGGCGTCGCGAGCCAGTGCCCGGAAGGGGCGCCGGCGGGCGCGGCCACGGCCGACGCGTGGCTCGCCGAAGTCGTCCCGGAGATCCTCGAATCGCCCGCCTACAAGAAGGACGGCCTCCTGATCGTCGCCTTCGGCGGCGTCAACCCGCCGGCGCCGCCGGCCGCCGGCGAAGCACCGGCGCCTCCGCCCGCCGACCCGCTGAAGACCGGCGCCGTGCTGGTCTCGAAGTTCATCACCAAGGGCTCGACCGACGCCGCCCGCTACTCGCCGTACTCGCTGCTGCGGACCAGCGAGGAACTGTTCGGGCTCGGCCTGCTGGCGGAAGCAGGCGGCTCGAAGGTGAAGACCCTGGCCCCCGCGCTGCTGGGCGATGATGGCGCCGGCTGACCGCTCGGCTTTGTTTTTGACAACCTTTTGACGATGAGTCCCGCCAATCAGAACGCGGGCGGCGAGCCGATCACCGCCGCCGGCATCGAGGAACTGAAAGCCGAGCTGGCCGAGCTGAAAGGGCCGCGCCGCCAGGAGATGGCGGAGCGCATCCGCGTCGCCCGCGAGCTCGGCGACCTCAAGGAGAACGCCGAGTACCACACGGCCAAAGACGACCAGGCGATGATGGAGACGCGCATCAAGCGCCTCGAGGAACGCCTCCGCAACGCAGTCGTCGTCGAGGCCGACGAGGGCAGCGACGGCACCTTCGCCTTCGGCCGCACCGCCGAGGTCGAGGACCGGTCCAAAGGCGAGACCGTGACCTGGACCTTGGTCGGCTCGACCGAGGCGAACCTCGCCGAAGGCAAGCTCTCCGCCGAGTCGCCGATCGGACAGGCGCTGATGGACGCCGAGGTCGGCTCGACCGTCGAGGTCGAGACGCCGCGCGGCACCAAAAGCTTCAGGGTCCTGAAGCTCCTCGACTGAGGCCTCCCGGGGCCGCGGTGCCGTCGGCAGGCAGCGCCGTGGCGATGGGCTCGGGGAGCGGCGGCGCCTCGTCGGCCGCGTCCGGCGTCGACCACGGCGCGGGCGTCGGGCGCCGTTCGTCGTAGACGACTTCGGTCCGCCCCATGCGGTCGGCCCAGCCGCGGCGCCGTTCGCCGAAGACGATGCCGAGGAAGCCGATCCCGAAGGTGACGAAGGAGAGGCCGAGGCCGACGAGGCGGCGGAAGGCGCGCCCGGCCGGGAGGCGGCGTTGGTCGAGGCGGATGCCGAGGAAGCGCATGCCGGGCGTCTGTCCGGCGAGCGTCCAGAAGCCGCCCAGGTAGACGCCGACGACGAGGAGCCAGGCGAAGGAGCCGACCGCGATCGCGCCGCGCGGGACGCCCTCGCCGCTGCCGCCGAAGAAGGTGACCAGCAGGGTCGCGGCGCCGGCGATCGCGGTGAAGAAGAGGTTGATGATCACCGCGTCGATGACGAAGGCGGCGGCGCGGGTGACGACGCCCGCGCGGTTCGTCGGCAAGGGACGGCGGCGGCGGAAGAAGATCCGGCGCAGCACCCGCTCGACCCCGTTGTCGAGGTCGCGTGCCAGCTTGGCGATCTGGCGGCCGATGTCGCCCAGCAGGCCGACGCCCTGGGACGCGATCGCCTGGCGGACCTCGGGCGCCTCGGCGATCCGCTCGACCAGCTGCTGCACCTGCGGGCCGGCGAGGAGGCGGCGCCAGACCTCGTCGACGAGCTCGGAGTCGAGCGTCTCGAGGATCGCCTTCCTCACCGCGGCGCTGTCCAGCGCCCCCTGGACCGCCTCCTCGATCACCGGCCCTTCGAGCACGCGCGCGATCGCCCGCTCCACCGCCTCCGATCCGACCGCCGCGACGATCGCCTCCTCCGCCGCCATCTCGATCGCCTTGTCGATGCCGGTCGCACGACCGAGGGCACCGGCACCCCGCGCCCCGGCCCCCAGTAAC
Source organism: Solirubrobacterales bacterium (assembly GCA_035547475.1). GTDB lineage: Bacteria > Actinomycetota > Thermoleophilia > Solirubrobacterales > 70-9 > VAYN01. The sequence goes on along the minus strand of DASZUW010000160.1, from coordinate 230 downwards.
CGCGCCGCGAGTGGCGTGCTCTCGTCGGCCATCAAGCCGAGTCTAGACGCGGTCGGAGCGGCGCGGGGGATTTGGTGTGGCGGGAGCGCGGGCCATCCGTGCCACTCGCTCGGGCCGACCGCACCACTTGCGCGGGCCTTCCACACCACTGCGTGGCGCCGGCGGCCGTCCTGAGGGGTTCACGGAAGAGGCGGCGGAGGTTCGCCACGCAGTACACGGGGCCTTGAGTG
>DASZUW010000159.1:0-2465 GCA_035547475.1 Solirubrobacterales bacterium | reverse complement strand
AAACTCGGACGGCCGTCCGAGGCGGTGTGGACCGCGGCCGAATCGGCCTGGGCGGCCCTCAGCCCGCGCTGCTCACGCCGCCCGACCCCGCCTTCTCCAGCAACGCCACGCACTCGATGTGGGGGGTCTGGGGGAACATGTCGACGGGGCGGACGTGGCGGAGCTTGTAGCCCGCCTCCTCGAGCTGGGAGGCGTTCGGGGCGAGGGTCGTCGGGTTGCAGGAGACGTAGACGATCTTCTTGGCGTCGGTCTCGATCAGGCGGCGGACGATTTTCTGGGAGAGGCCGGCGCGGGGTGGGTCGACGATGACGACGTCGGGCTTGCCCGCCTCCTCGAGCAGGGGGCGGACGCCGGTGCGGGCGTTCGCGGCGACGAACTTGGCGTTCTCGATGCCGTTGCGCTCGGCGTTGCGGGCCGCGTCTTCGATCGCCTCGGGGACGATCTCGAGGCCCCAGACCTCGCCCGCGGCGCGGGCCAGCGAGAGGCCGATCGTGCCGATGCCGCAGAAAAGGTCGAAGACCCGCTCGCGACCACTCAGACCGGCAAATTCCTGGGCGACGGCGTAGAGGCGCTCCGCCATCTCGGTGTTGGTCTGGAAGAAGGCGCCGTGGGACATCTCGAAGTCGAGGCCGCAGAGGACCTCGTGCAGGCGCTCTTCGCCGAGCGCCCCGGTCGGGCCGTCGGTGCCGCCGGAGTCGCCCTCGATCGTCGTGTGGAGGTCGACCGGCGGGCGGGGGAGGCGGGCCGGGGTGGTGACGAGGCGGGTCTGGATCTGGCCGGTCCGGCGCCCCTCGCGGACGACGAGGTTGCGCAGGACGCCGCGCCGTGCCCGCGCGTCGTAGGCGGGGACGTCCTCCATCCGCGCCCATTCGCGCACCCCGTTGCGCGCCGCGTTGCCCGCTTCGCTGGCGAGCTTGCAGTCGTCGACGTCGACGATCACGTCCCAGCGACCGCGCGCGTGGAAGCCGAGCGCGACGCCCTCGTCGGCCGTGCCGACCGCCCCCTCGCCGAAGGAGTACTCGAGTTTGTTGCGGTACCGCCACTCTTCCGTGGCGGGGACCATCGGCTCCATCTCGAAGCCGTCGAGCCCGCCGATGCGCCGCAGCGAGTCCTCCACCTGCGCCTGCTTCTCGGCCAGCTGGCGCTCGTAGGCAAGGCCCTGCCACGGCGCGCCCGGGCACGGCTCGCCGCCGTGGACGCAGCGGTCCGGGAGCCGGTCGGCGCCCGCCCGCAGCAGCTCGACCGCGCGCGCCTCGGCGAAGCGCTTCTTGCCCCTCGTCACCTCGGCGAGGACGCGATCGCCTGGCAGCCCGCCCGCGACGAAGACGACGAAGCCGTCGGCGCGGGCGACCCCGCGGCCGCCGAAGGCGAGCGAGTCGATCTCCACCTCCAGCCGCTCGCCGCGGCGCGGCGCCTTCCGCGGCGCCGCCTCGGTGCGCGTCCCCGACTCCACTAAGGCAGCCTCCTGCGCGCCTGTCGAACGAGTTTCTCCAGCTCCGAGAGCAGCGCGTCGGTCTGTTTGCGGCCGCGCTTCAGCAGCTCGCCGATCATCTTCTCGGCGTCACCGTGGGTCATCCGCCCGCGTTTGACCGCGTCGTCGACGACCTCCTGGATGCGCTCGCGGCTGAGCGTGACGCTCTGCTCGAGCGAGTCGCGAAGCTGCGCGAAGCCCTTGTCGAGGCCGCCGGACTTCGTTTTCGATTTCGGCGACGAGGCTTGGGCTTTCGCCGCCGTCGATTTTTTGCCCGTCCCTTTTTTGGCGGCTTTCGGTTTCGCTTCTTTGGCGGCCGGTTTTTTGGCTTTCGCCGCCGCCGCTTTTTTCGGTTTGGCTTTCGCTTTTTTCGGTTTCGCTTTGCCGGTGTCTTTGTCGTCAGCCATGCGCCCCCCTTGGGTCTGCGTTGCCACTACCCACGACCCGAATATCTCAGTTCGCCGGCACCGGCGGGTCGGCCCGGGCGAAGCGGGCCTCGACCGGGGCGTGGTCGGAGAGCCGCAGCGCCTTGCCGTCGACCGGCAGCTCGCGCCGCTCGGCCGGCCACTGGGCGGGCGCGGCGACCACCTCCAGCCCGCGCACGAGCACGTGGTCGATCTTCTTCGGCCCGGTAGTCGGCGAGTCGAGGCCGAAGTCGGCGGCGAGGCGCTCGAAGACCTCCGGGTCCTCGGCCGGGCGCAGGTTCAGGTCCCCGCCGAAGACCAGCGGCGCCTCGCCCGCCCACTCGCTCGCCGCCCGCGCGGCGCGCAGCACGTCGTCGGTCGCCAGCCGCGGTCGGTCGTTGGTCGCGTGCAGGTTCGCCACGCAGAGGCCCGACGCCGTCCGCGTGAACGCCATCGCCCGCCGCTCCGGCTCGCCCGCGTGGATCTCCAGCTCGCGCCGCTCGGCGATCCCGCCGAGCTTCCCCGGCACCCGCACCAGCGTCGTGTTCGAGCCGCCCTCGCCGCTCGCCATCAGGTCCGGGTTCTGCCGC
>DASZUW010000158.1:0-1783 GCA_035547475.1 Solirubrobacterales bacterium | reverse complement strand
AGCCTTCCTGTCGCTAGGCGACAGGAAGGCTCCACAGCAAACCCTTGAGTGGTGGGAAGGCATGAGGAAGACGGGAGGAAGCGTGGAGTTCCCGACGTCTTCGTGACGACGCCTCACCTCCGTGACGCTCTCGTGAAACATCCGTCGCTCCTCGCGTCACCCGACCGCCGCGGTCCCCTCTCGCTCCCCACAGACCCGGCCCTCTCGGCCACGGCCCCCGCCGCCCCGGGTCGTGGCCGAGAGGGCCGGGTCCCCCGGCCGTCCCTTTCCGGCGGCAGCGGACCGCGGCGTTGGCAAGCTGCAACGCGCCGTCGGATCTCGACTGGCCGGCCGGCCAAGGCGGTGCTACGTTCGTCCCTCGGCATACGACCGAGGGAGGAAGGATGGAGGCGCAAGAGGCGGCCGGGATCCGGTCGCGTACGCAGCGCGCGGATTACCAGGCGACCGCGGACCCGGCGCTGAACGAGGCGGCGGATCGGACCGCTGATGTCAGGCTGCTGGGGTATGGGGAGCTGTATGACCTGTGGGAGCGGCAGCAGTGGCAGACCCAGGAGCTTGATTTCAGCCAGGATCGGGAGGATTGGCACGAGCGGATCCCCGCGGAGGAGCGGTTCCAGCGGATGTACGGGCTGTCGTCGTTCTTCATCGGCGAGCAGAAGGTGGCCGAGGAGCTGGGGCCGATCATGCGGGCGGCGCCGACCGAGGAGCAGAAAGTGTTCCTCTGCACGCAGATCGCCGACGAGGCCCGGCACGTGCGGTTCTTCGAGCGCTTCTACCGCGAGGTGGGCGTGCTCGAGGCCGACGGGCTCGGCGAGATGTTGGCGGAGACGTCGTCGCACCTGAACGAGAACTTCGGCGAGCTCTTCGACGGGATGCTGGGCGCGCGGACCGAGCGGCTCTCCCACGAGCCGCAGGACACCGAGGCCCTGGTCGAGGCGGTGACGCTCTACCACATGGGCATCGAGGGGATGCTGGCCCTCACCGGGCAGCACTTCATCATGGAGTTCAACGAACGGGAAAACACGCTGCCGGGGTTCGTCGAGGGGTTCGGCAACGTCGCCCGCGACGAGCACCGCCACGTCGCCTTCGGTTCCGTCTTCCTGCGCGAGAAGGCGCACGAGGACGAGCGCTACAAGGCGGCGATCCAGCGGACGCTGGAAGAGGCGCTGCCGATCGCCGACGGCGTCTTCTCGCCACCGTGGGCGGAGGGCGGCGACGATTTCGAGCTCTTCGGCTACTCGCTCGGCGAGACCCGCGAGTTCGCCGCCACCTGCCTGATGCGGCGGCTCAAGGTGATCGGCCTCGGCTGAGGCGACGGGAGGCGCGCGCTGCGGCGCGCGGCGCGCCGGCCCCCGGCGCTACGGGGTTTCTTCGGTGATCGGCGGGATTTCGACCGCCGGCTCGACCGAGGCCGCGGGGGCTTCGGCTTCTTCGACCGGGGGCGGCGTCGATTCGACCGGGGGCGGCGTCGTGGTCGCCGGGGGAGTGGTGGTCGCGGGCGGAGGCGGGGTGGTGGGCGTCGCTTCCGGGGCGACGGTGACGGTCACGGTCGGCTTGCCGCCGTGGGCGCCGGCGGCCGTCGACGGGCCGGCCGGGGTGGCGCCCTCGACTTCCACGCCGCTGGTGACGTGCGGGGCTTCGGCCTCCGAGGCGCCCGCCTCGGCTTCTTCGGCGACTTCCGCGTCGCCAGGCGGCAACGCTTCCTCTTCGGTCGCGGGCGCGGTTTCTTCCGGCGGCGCCGCCGCGGCCGTTTCTTCGACTTCTTCGGTCTTGCTCGGCCCCC
>DASZUW010000157.1:0-2170 GCA_035547475.1 Solirubrobacterales bacterium | reverse complement strand
AACTCGACACGGAGGCTCCTGACCGATCGGACGGCCTGCCTCGTGTCGGGATCCCGTGCGGGAGACGCCACAACTCGGCCCGGGCCGGGGCGCCTCGTGACGAAGACGCCGGGAAGGCGCCGGGGACGTCACGCCTCTCTGAGCCTCCCGTCACATCCTGGGCCGGGATGGAGGGCCCCAGGAGGTGCGGGCGACCTGGGTTAACCCATGCGTAACCCTGGTCGCCCGCGTCAACCCATGCGTAACCCAGGTCGCCCGCGCCTGCGTGCGTGTCGTGCGACACGGGAGCAGGTGTGGAGATCCCGGCGTCTTTGTCACGGCGCCTCATTTCGGTGACGGTTCCGTGCGGCGTCCATGGGCCTTCCGTCGCTCTCCCGTCACCCTGCGGCCACGGTCCTTGATCCGCTCCCCGATCACCCGGCGTCCCTTTCCCGCCCCTGCGTCGGCCGAGAGGGCCGGGACCCTCGGCCGTCCCTCCCCGCCCTACCGCACGCTGAACAGGTCGATCGTGGCGGTGCCGGTGTGGTCGTTGGCGTCGCCCTCCGGCTCGATCACGTGGCCGTCGACCACGATCGGGCTGTTCCAGTGGCCGGGGGCGCCGGGGAGCTTCGCGATCGGGGTCCCTGAGCCAGGGCGGTAGATTTCGATGCCGCCGTCGCTCGGTTCGTAGACGTAGAGGAGGCCGCCGGCAAGTATCGGACTGGTGCCCGGCGTGTCGTTTTCCCAGAGCTTGTGGAGGCGGCCGCCGCGGAAGGCGTAGGCCGCGGTGGCGGAGAAGTCGGCGACGAAGACGGTGGTCTGTTTGCCGTGGTGCCAGACGGCGGGGGCGGTGAAGAGCTGGGTGTCGCCGGGCGTGGTGAGGGTCTGGACTTCGCCGCCGAGGTGGGGCTTGCCGCCGGGCGGGGTGCCGTCGAGGCGGGCCAGGTCGAGGACCCGCATGAGGCCGTCCTTGCCGGCGACGAGGACGCGGTCGGCGCCGAGGAGGGCGGGGGCGCTCGAGCCGAGGTCGAGGTCTTCCGCGTTCAGCTTGGCCTGGTCGCGCGGGGTGTAGGACTGGCGCAGGCGGAGGCCCGGGACGGTCAGCTCGAGGACGCTGTCGCCGAAGTAGCGGCGGCCGTCCCAGGTCGCGTTGCCGGTGGCGACGAGGAGGCGCTTGCCGCCCGGCTCGACCACGGCGCCGCCGCGCGAGAGGATCGCCGAGTCGCTCTGTGGGCAGGTGCGCGGCAGGATGATCGAGCGGCGGTTCGCGCAGAGGGTGTTGAAGGTCGCGGCGAGGTCGCCCGACTCGCGGTCGATCAGCACCACGTGGCCCTGGTAGGTGGGAGCATCGCCGATGTAGCCGCCGGTCGCCGCGATCAGGTAGGGACCGTCGACGTTCAGCGCCGCCGCCAGTTTCTCCCGGGTCGGGTCGCGGGTCACGCTCACCGGCCAGGCGCCTGAGCGGACCTCCTTGCCGCTCGCCAGCAGGAGCTTGTGGACGAGGCCGTCCGGGGAGGCGGTGAAGACGTAGCGGTGGCTCGGATCCAGCACCGGCCCGGCGGTGGTGATCTGGGCGCTCCCGACGAGGCCCGCGTAGCCCGGCGGGGTGTAGGTCCAGAGGCGCTGCCCCGAGCCGGCGTCGATGGCGAAGGTCCGCCCGTAGCTGCTGGTCGCGACGACGACGTCGTGGGAGCGCCCGCGCACCTCGGCGCCCCCCAGGTAGATCGGCGAGGAGTCGATCGTCCCCGGCACGGTGACGCGGCGATCGCGGAGGTCGCCGACGTTGGCGGCGGTGATCCCGGTCGCGGCGTTAGTCGCGTCGGCGCGCTGCGGCGTCAGGCCGAACTCGGGCCATTCGGTGAGCGTCGCGCCCGCGGCGCCCGCCGCCTGCCCCGCGGCCGGGGACGAGGCGTGCAGCGCCGCCGCGGCCAGCGCCACCAGCAACGGCACGAAGAGGAAGAAGGTAGGACGCGCGCGGCCCATGCCCCGAGTTCTACCCCCTTTGGGTACCCCCTCACATCGGGGGTTCGCGAAGGGCCCCGCGCGGTAATAAGAACCTGTCCCTATAGGGAGGACTCCCACCCCCGCCGAAGAAGCACGCAGCCGATCCGTTGATCGAACATAGGAGGGCGCGATGGGCCTGGTCGACCGTGACGACGGCTGGCGGATGCCGGACTGGCTGTGGGAGAGG
>DASZUW010000156.1:0-3331 GCA_035547475.1 Solirubrobacterales bacterium | reverse complement strand
GGTGATCGCGGCCGTCAGCGTCGTCTTGCCATGGTCGATGTGACCGATGGTGCCGACGTTCACATGCGGCTTGTCGCGCTCGAATTTCTCCTTGGCCATTCTCTTCCGTTTGCCCTTTCGAAGGTCGTGTTTCTGTCTGGGTTAAGTGCTTGAGTGGTCTGAGCGGTGCCTGGCAGCGACTTTTTCCCTGCCTGCGGGCGAACCTGGGAAATATAGCCAGGTCTGGCCCTCCGCGGCTTTCCGCCTTGCTGCTGTTTCTATGCGGCTGCCCCCGCCGGGTCGCCGGAGCGGGATGCGACGATCTCTTCCGAGATGTTCGCGGGCACTTCCTCGTACATCTCGAACTGCATCGTGTACGTCGCGCGACCCTGGGTCGAGGACCGCAGATCGGTCGCGTAACCGAACATTTCGCCCAGCGGGACGAAGGCTTTGACGGCCAGCGCGTTGCCGCGCTGTTCCTGGCCCTGGACTTTGCCGCGGCGCCGCGAGAGGTCGCCGATCACGTCGCCGAGGAAGTCCTCGGGGGTGACCACCTCGACCGCCATCACCGGCTCCAGCAGGACCGGGTTCGCCTTGCGCGCGCCCTCCTGGATCGCCATCGAGCCGGCGATTTTGAAGGCCATCTCGGAGGAGTCGACGTCGTGGTAGGAGCCGTCGACCAGTTCCGCTTTGACGTCGACCATCGGGTAGCCGGCCTTGACGCCGTTTTCCAGCGCCTCCTCCATCCCCTGCTGGGCGGGGCCGATGTATTCGCCGGGGATGACGCCGCCTTTGATCTTGTTCTCGAAGACGAAGCCCTCGCCCGGTGCCGGCTCGAGGTTGATGACGACGTGGCCGAACTGGCCGCGACCGCCGGTCTGGCGGACGAAGCGCGCCTCCACTTTCTCGACCCGCTTGCGGATCGTCTCGCGGTAGGCGACCTGCGGTTTGCCGACGTTCGCCTCGACTTTGAACTCGCGCAGCATCCGGTCGACGATCACCTCGAGGTGGAGCTCGCCCATCCCGTGGATCAGGGTCTGGCCCGTTTCCTCGTCGGTTTCGATGCGGAAGGTCGGGTCCTCTTCGCCGAGGCGCTGCAGGGCGTTGCCCATCTTCTCCTGGTCGGCTTTGGTCTTCGGCTCGATCGCGACCGCGATCACCGTTTCCGGGAACTCGATCGACTCCAGCGCGATCGGCGCGTCGGGCGCCGCCAGCGTGTCGCCGGTGCCGGTTTCTTTGAGGCCGACGCCCGCGCAGATGTCGCCCGCGTAGCACTCCTCGATCTCCTCGCGGGAGTTCGCGTGCATCATCAGCAGGCGGCCGATCCGCTCGGTGCGGCCGGTTTTGACGTTCAGCACGCGGCTGCCGGCGGAGAGCTTGCCGGAGTAGACGCGGAAGTAGGTGAGCTTGCCGACGTAGGGGTCGGACATGACCTTGAACGCGAGTGCCGCGAAGGGGGCGTCGTCGTCGGCCTCGCGGGTCGCCTCGTGCGCCTCGTCCTCGCCCTTCTTGGCGGGCTCCTCGCCGGCCACCGGCGGCACGTCGAGCGGCGACGGCAGCAGTTCGACCACCGCGTCGAGCAGCGGCTGCACGCCTTTGTTCTTGAACGAGGAGCCGCAGAGGACCGGCGTCACCTTGGTCTCCAGGGTGGCCTGGCGCAGGGCGGCGACGAGCTTCTCGGCGGGGACGTCTTCTTCGCCGAGGAACGCTTCCATGATGCCTTCGTCGGCGTCGGCGGCGGCTTCGACCAACGCGGTCCGGTATTCCTCGACTTTGTCAGCGAGGTCAGCCGGGACCTCGTCCGATTCCTCGAATTCGGTGCCGAGGTCGTCCTTCCAGATCAGCGCCTTCATCCGCACCAGGTCGAAGCAGCCGAGGAAGTCGGCCTCGGCGCCGATCGGCAGCTGGATCGGCAGCGGGTTCGCGCCGAGGCGGTCCTTCATCGTCTCGACCGCGTTGTAGAAGTCGGCGCCGGTGCGGTCCATCTTGTTGATGTAGGCGAAGCGCGGCACGTGGTACTTGTCGGCCTGGCGCCAGACGGTCTCCGACTGCGGCTCGACGCCGGCGACGGCGTCGAAGACGGCCACCGCGCCGTCGAGTACGCGGAGGCTGCGCTCGACCTCGACCGTGAAGTCGACGTGGCCGGGCGTGTCGATGATGTTGATCCGATGGCCTTTCCAGTCACAGGCCGTCGCGGCGGAGGTGATCGTGATGCCGCGCTCCTGCTCCTGCTCCATCCAGTCCATGACCGCGGCGCCCTCGTGGACCTCGCCGATTTTGTGCGTGCGACCCGTGTAGTAGAGGATGCGCTCGGTCGTCGTCGTCTTGCCGGCGTCGATGTGCGCCATGATCCCGATGTTGCGGGTCTTCTCCAGTGGAAAGCTGCGTGCCATGGTTCCGTTCGGTGGGGTTTCGGTCTTGGTCTCTTGTGAAGTCTTGGTCGTGCGTGTCGTGCGGGGTCGCTTAGGGTGAAACGGCGGCGATCCGGCGCTGCTCGGGATCGGCGCAAAAAAAAGGCCCCAGCGGGCCCGGCGAAGCCAACGGCGAAAAAACAGCCTGAGCGACGCGCGATCATAGCAGCGCCTCGGCGCCGCGCCCAGACGAATTCTGACACACCGACGAAGGCGGCCCGGGGCGGGCTCGGGGCCCGGGCGATGCGGGCGAGCCGGCGGGTCGACGCGGTCGCCAACCGGGCGCTCGAGCGAGCCTACCCGCCGCTGCGGCGGGCCTGGCGGGTCGCGGGGCCGGCGCTGCTCGCCGCGGCGGCGCTCGCCTGGCGGGGGGTCCGGCCGCTGCTCCGGTGGCTCTTCCTGGCGCTGGCGGCGGTCGAGGCGGCGCTGCGGGCGCTCGGCCGCGTCGCGGCGCGGGCGGCGACGGCGGCGGCCGGGGTGCTGACGCCCCGCCGGGGGGTCGGCCTGACGATCGCCGCCGCGGGCGCGCTCCTCGTCGTCTCCCAGTTCCTCGACTTCCACGGGGTGCAGATCGGCGGCCAGGCCGCCTTCGCCACCCCGGCCGGCGTCAAGGCCGCCGCGCCGCCGACCGTCGACGTGCAGACCGCCAGGGACGCCCACTCCTACGCGCTGGTCGCGGTCGGGGCGATCGTCGTCGCGCTCGGCCTGGCGGTGGTGGCGCGCGGCGGCCGCGTCGGGCGACTCGCCGCCCTCGGCGCGATCGTCGCCGGTGCCGCCTCGCTGGCGGTCATACTGCTCGTCGACCTCCCTCAAGGCCTCGACGTCGGCGCCCAATCCTCGCGCTTCGCCGGGGCCACCGCGGTGCTGGAAGAGGGCTTCGCGGCGGAGCTCGCGGCCGCCGGCGGTGTGATTTTGGGCGGAGTGCTCTACTATGCGCGGCC
>DASZUW010000155.1:0-2049 GCA_035547475.1 Solirubrobacterales bacterium | reverse complement strand
TCAGCTGCTGGATGCGCGGCGGCGACGAGCTGCTCGACGCCTTCCGCGCCGCCGCCGAGGGCGAGGACGTCTTCGTCACCGGCTTCGAGTGCCTCGGCGCCTGCGACATCGCCCCGATGGCCTCGATCGACCAGCGCTACTACGGGCCGCTCGAGCCGGGCGAGGCGCGCACGGCGATCGACCAGCTCCTGGGCGGCGACCCGGTGCTGCCCGAGAAATCGCTGGCGAAGCGCCCGCTCGCGGGCGACACGGAGGTGCCGAAGTAATGCCCCACCCCTTGGAGACCCGCGTCCTGCTCGAAGCGGCCGAGGACCCGCGCCTCGCCACGCTGCAGGGCTACAAGGACCTGGTCGGCGGCTACTTGACGCTGGAGCGCGCCTACAAGGAGATGGAGCAGGACGAGGTCCTGAAGGAGCTCGAAGACTCCGGCCTGCGCGGGCGCGGCGGCGCCGGCTTCGCGATGGGCAAAAAGGCGAGCTTCCTGCCGCGCGGCAACATGGACAAGTACCTGTGCTGCAACGCCGACGAGTCCGAGCCGGGCGCGTTCAAGGACCGCGAGCTGATGCAGCGCAACCCGCACCAGCTGATCGAGGGGATCGCGATCGCCGCGCTCGCCGCCGACGCCGGCCACGCCTTCATCTTCATCCGCGGCGAGTACGACGCGCAGGCCGACGTCCTCGACGCCGCGGTCGCCGAAGCCTACGAGGCCGGTTACCTCGGCAAGGACATCCTCGGCTGCCACCGCGACCTGGAGCTGGTCGTGCACCGCGGCGCCGGCGCCTACATCTGCGGCGAGGAGACGGCGCTGCTCGACGCGCTCGAGGGCAAGCGCGGCAACCCGCGCCTGAAGCCGCCGTTCCCGGCGGTGCAGGGGCTCTACGGCGGGCCGACGCTGATCAACAACGTGGAGACGCTCTCGAACGTGCCGCGGATCGTCGCCAACGGCGCCGAGTGGTTCCGCCAGTTCGGCACCGAGCAGTCGCCCGGCACCAAGGTCGTCTCCGTCTCCGGCTGCGTGCGCCGCCCCGGCAACTACGAGATCTCGCTCGGCCTGCCGACCCGCGACCTGATCTACGAGCTCGCCGGCGGGCCGCTCCCCGGCCGCACCGTGAAGGCGATCTACCCCGGCGGCTCCTCCTCCCCGGTCCTCAAGGCCGAGGAAGCGATGGACCTGCCCTACAGCTTCGAGGCGATGGCGGAAGCGGGCTCGATGCTCGGCTCCGGCTCGGTGATCGTCGCCGACGACACCGTCTCCATCCCCCACATGGCGCTGCGCACGGCGCGCTTCTACCACCACGAGTCGTGCGGCAAGTGCACCCCCTGCCGCGAGGGGACCAACTGGACGGTGAAGATGCTGGAGCGGGTCGTCCGTGGCGAGGCGACGCCGATGGACCTCGACATCATCAGCTCGGTCCAGGAGAACATCATGGGCCACTGCCTCTGCGTGCTCGGCGACTCGATGGCGATGCCGGTGGCGGCGATGGTGCGCAAGTTCCGCGGCGAGTTCGAGCAGGTGATGGCGGAAGCCGCCGAAGGCATCGACCCGCACGTGGTCGTCGACGCCCCGGTCGAGACCCTAGGAGCCGCGACGTGAGCCCTGAGAAGCGCGAGGTGACCCTGACGATCGACGGCCGCGAGGTGACCGCGGTCGAGGGCGAGATGCTGCACGACGCGGCCCGCAAGGGCGACGTCGAGATCCCGGTCTTCTGCTACGAGCCGAAGCTCGGCGCGCCGGTCGGCGCCTGCCGGATGTGCCTGGTCGAGATCGAGGGGATCCCGAAACTGCAGACCTCCTGCTCGACGCCGGTGCGCGACGGGATGGTCGTCCACACCCGCACCGACCAGGTGAAGAAGGCTCAGAACGCGGTGGTCGAGTTCCTGCTCGTCAACCACCCGCTCGACTGCCCGGTCTGCGACAAAGGCGGCGAGTGCCCGCTGCAGGACATCACCCAGGGCTGGGGCCCGGGCAAGTCGCGGGTGATCGACGAAAAGCGCCACTTCGAGAAGCCGATCGAACTCTCGCCGCTGGTCGCGATCGACCGCGAGCGC
>DASZUW010000154.1:0-8246 GCA_035547475.1 Solirubrobacterales bacterium | reverse complement strand
GGTGGTAGTGGGTCTGGAAAGTCTCGAGGACGCGGTCGCGGCCGTCCTCGTCGACCGGGACCTCGTCGGAGAGGCGGACCCACTCGGCGCCCTCGTAGGCCTCCAGGTTGAAGACCTCCTGGTCGATCGAGGCGGAGTCGTCGACGATCACGACGACCTCCGTCTGCGGGTTGAAGTAGGTCCCGGGCTGGTTCAGCAGCTCCTCGACGTCGTAGAGGTTCTCCTCGGGATCGGCGGCCATCGGCCGCGAGTTTAGCCGCCCAGGTCGGCCAACTGACGCTCGGTCTCGGCCTCGACGTCGAGCGGTGCGAGGCCGGCGCGCCGGCGCCGTTCGTTGCGCGCGACGACGAGCTGGCGCACCTCGCTCCGCAGCTCCTCGTCGTGGCCGGCCGGCGCCGCCTCGGCCGCCGCCGCCAGGAGGCGCGCCGACTCCGCCTCGACGTCGAGCTCAGGCTCGCCGCGAACCTTCCGCCGCTCCGCCTTGGCTTCGAGCATCTGGCGCACCTCGGCGGCCTGGATCGCGGGGTCGGTCGACGGCGGCGCCGCGCCCTTGCGGGCCGCCGAGTCGCGCAGGATCGCGAACGCGCCGCCGCCGTAGGAGTCCCAACCGCCGGTCAGCCGCTTCAGCCCGAGCCCGACCACCGGGGCGATCACCCCGGTGAAGATCAGCACCGCCGCCGCCTTCACCCCCACGTAGAGCGCCATCACGAGTCCCACCGACACAGCGTATCCGGTACTCTGCCGTTGGTTGACTGACCAGTCAATCGGGAGGCGCCCGGCCGGGCGTCCACGCCACGACTTCGCAGCACGAACAAAGGAGCCTCGACCGGTGGTTGACTTCACCCTGACCGACGAACAGAAAGACCTGAAAGAGCTCGCGCACTCCTTCGCCGAGAAAGAGATGCGCCCGGTCGCCTGGGAGTACGACAAGGACGGCACCTGGCCCGAGGAGGTGCTCCGCAAGGCCTGGGACGTCGGCCTGATGAACACGCACGTCCCCGCCGAGTACGGCGGCCCGGGGCTCGACTACCTGTCCGGCTGCGTGATCGAGGAGGAGATCGGCTGGGGCTGCTCCGGCATCGGCACCTCGATGATGGCGAACGGCCTGGCCTCCGCGCCGGTCGGTCTCGGCGGTTCCGAGGCGACCAAGAAGAAGTACCTCGGCGGCCTCGTCGAAGACTTCAAGCTCGCCTCCTTCTGCCTCACCGAGCCGGACGCCGGCTCCGACGTCTCCGGGATGAAAACCCGCGCCGTCAAGCAGGGCGACAAGTACGTCCTCAACGGCTCCAAGTGCTTCATCACCAACGGCACCTACGCCGACTGGTTCACGGTCTACGCGAAGACCGATCCGGAGGCCGGGCACCGCGGCATCTCCGCCTTCGTCGTCGACGCCGACTCCCCCGGGGTCACCGTCGACAAGAAGGAGGACAAGATGGGCCAGCGGGCGTCCAACACCGCGACGATCTCCTTCAACGACGTCGAGGTGCCCGCCGAGAACCTGCTCGCCGAGGAAAACCACGGCTTCAAACTCGCGATGATGACCCTCGACCGCACCCGTCCCGGCGTCGCGGCGATGGCCACCGGCATCGCCCGCGCGGCGTTCGAGTTCGCCTCGGACTACTCGAAGGAACGGGTCCAGTTCGGCGTGCCGATCGCGATGCACCAGGCGATCCAGTTCCTGATCGCCGACATGGCGACCAAGGTGGACGCGGCGCGCCTTTTGACCTGGAACTCCGCCGTGCTGCTCGACCAGGGCAAACGCAACACGCTGCGCTCCTCGGAGGCCAAGCGCTTCGCCGCCGACTCGGCGATGGAGGTCACGACCGACGCCGTCCAGGTCTACGGCGGCTATGGCTTCATCAAGGAGTACCCGGTGGAGAAACTGATGCGCGACGCGAAGATCATGCAGCTCTACGAGGGCACGAGCCAGATCCAGCGCCTGGTCATCGCCAAAGAGGTGCTGCTGCCGCGCAACATCGACGAGGTCACCCCGGAGGCCAAAGCCGCCGAGGCCGCCCAGTCCGCGCAGGCTGCCGCCACCGTCTGAGCCCTCGCTGTCGATGGGCCGAAAACTCAACTACTGCTTGAGTTTTCGGCCCGTCAACTTGTGTCCCGCCGGGGCTCAGCCCGTGGTGCGCTTGCGGTAGGCGCGCAGGGCCACGGGGACGACGACGGCGAGGATCACCGCGCACCAGGCGAGCGAGGCGACCACCGGGTGCTCGAGCGGCCAGGCCGCCCCGTCGGGGATCGCGGTCGGGTTGCCGAACAGGGTGCGGATCGCCGCCGCCCAGGCGCTGATCGGGTTGTATTCGGCGACCTGACGGAGGCCGTCGGGCAGCCCGCCGACCGGCACGAACGTGTTGGCGACGAACGTCAGCGGGAAGACCGCGACGAAGGCGATCCCCTGGACCGCGTCCGGGGAGCGGGCGATGACGCCGACCATCGTCCCGAGCATGATCGAGGTGATCGCGATCAGGAAGATCAGGCCGAAGCAGGCGAGCGCTTCGAGGGCGGTGGAGTTGATCCCCCAGCCGACGATCAGGCCGCTCCCGACCATGATCGCGATCGCCAGCAAGGTGGCCGAGAACTCCGCCGTGAGGTGGCCGATCAGGTAGGCCGGCCGCGACATCGGCAGCGAGCTGAAGCGGTCGATGATCCCTTCGCCGAGGTCGGTGGCGAGCGACACCCCCGGCCCCATCATCCCGAAGGCGAGGGTCTGCACGAGGATCCCGCCGATCAGGTACTCGTGATAGTCGCCGCCGCCGGGGACGTGGATGACGCCGCCGAAGACGTAGGCGAAGAGCAGCACGAACATCACCGGCTGCAAGGTGACGTCGAAGAGCTTCTCCGGGATCTGGCGGATGTGGGCGAACTGCCGCTTGGCGAGGACCCAGGCGTCGGCGGCCAGCCAGCGGAGGCGGGCGGGGCCGGCGGGCGCCTTGGGCAGCGCGGCGGCGGTGATTGCGTTGGCGTTCATGCGGTTGCCTCCTCGCGGTCGGTGTCCTGGTCGGTGTCGGTGGTGCTCTGGGGGCTCGCGGCGCGGCCGCGCGGCGAGGTGAGGGAGAAGAAGACGTCGTCGAGCGTCGCCTCGCGGCGGCGCACGTCGTGGGCGTCGACGCCGCCGTCCTCGAGCGCCCGCACGACCTCGATCAGCCGCGTCGACTCGCTGGCCGGCGCGGCGACGAAGAGCCCTTCGCGGTCGATCTCGGCGGCGCCCGCCGCGACCTTCTCCAGCGCTTCGGCCGCCGGGCCGAGGTCGGCGTCGGCGGCGACGGTGACGACCACGCGTTCGCCGCCGTGGCGCGCCTTCAGCTGCACGGGCGAGCCGGTGGCGACGATCTTCCCGCGGTCGAGCAGCACGACGTCGTCGGCGAGCTGGTCGGCCTCCTCCAGGTACTGGGTGGTGAGGATCAGCGTGGTGCCGCCGCCGACGAGCCGGCGGAGCAGGTCCCACAGCTCGTTGCGGCTTTCCGGGTCGAGGCCGGTGGTCGGCTCGTCCAGGAACAGGACCGGGGGCGAGGCGAGGAGGCTGGCGGCCAGGTCGAGCCGCCGGCGCATGCCGCCGCTGTAGTCGCGGACCAGGCGGTCGCCGGCGTCCTCGAGCTGCAGCTCGGCGAGCAGCTCGGCCGCCCGCGCCCGCGCGACCTTGCGCGGCAGGTGGTAGAGGCGGCCGATCATCTCGAGGTTGGCGGCGCCGCTCATCAGCCCGTCGACGGTCGCCGCCTGGCTCGTGAGCCCGATCTGTTCGCGGACCCGGTCCGGTTCGGCGACGACGTCGTGCCCCGCCACCTTGGCCGTACCCTCGGTGGGCGAGGCCAGGGTCGTGAGGATGCGGATCGCGGTCGTCTTGCCGGCCCCGTTGTGGCCGAGGAGCCCGAGGACCGAGCCGGTCGGCACCGCGAGCCGGAAGTCGCGGAGGGCCCACTGCTCGCCGTAGCGCTTGCCGAGGCCTTCGGCCACGACGGCGTGGGAAGTCTGGATGTCTCGATTCATTTCGTACCTCGTACGTTGTCGTGGTACAGCGTACGATCACGTTAGCAGTACGATGTACGAAATGTCGAGAGACGCGGAGACGAGCCAGGACGCGGGGCGAGCGGAGCGCGAGGAGCAGCGCGCGCGGCGCGAGCGCGAGCGGGGCGAACGCGACGCCGAACGGGCGCGGCAGCGTGCCGAACGCGCCCGGGAGAAGGTCGAACGGGCCGAAGAACGCGTCCGCGAGCGCTCCGAACAGGCCCAGGCGAAGATCGCCCGCGCGCTGGAGGGCGTCGCCGAGGCCGAAGACACGGCGGGGGAGATGGTCGCCCGGGCGATCGAGCGCGCCCAGAGCGCCGCCGACCGGGAGGGCCGCGCACTCGACGACGTCGAGCCGATGGTCTGGTTCCGCCGGGAGCCCGCCAGCCGCCGCCCCGCCCACACCCGCGCCGACATCGCCCGCGCGGCGGTCGAGATCGCCGACACCGAAGGCTTCGAGGCGGTCTCGATGCGCCGCGTCGCCCAGTGCCTCGGCGCCGGGACGATGACGCTCTACCACTACGTCCGCAACAAGGACGAGCTGATCACGCTGATGCGCGACGCGGTGATGGCGGAGATCCTCGTCCCCGACGACGAGCTCGCCGCCGATTGGCGAACCGCGGTCACCCAGATCGCGACCCGCACCCGCGCGGTCTTCGCCAACCACCGCTGGATCTTCGAGCGCATGGGCGACGGCCGGCCCGGTCCCAGCGGCATGCGCCACTTCGAGCAGTCGCTGCGCGCCGTCGCCCCCCTCGGCCTCGGCCGCAACGAGACCTTCGAGCTCATCGGCCTCATCGACGACTACGTCTTCGGCTACTCCCTGCGCGAGGTCCAGGAGATGGAAGAGCACGAGCGCGGCTGGCCGCCCCAGGTCCTCGACTTCTTCAAACGCGAACTGGCGAGCGGCAACTATCCCTTGATCAGCGAGTTCTTCGGCACCGACATCGACGAGAGCTTCAACACCGTGATCGAGTTCCTGAGCCAACCGGGCCGCTTCGAGCGCGGCCTGAACCGCCTCCTCGACGGCATCGAAGCCAACCTCCCCAAATAGCGCCCAAAACTCCACTACCGGGGGGAGAACTCACCCCGTGGGCGACCTTGGTTACCCCGTGGGAAGCGCGGGCGACCTGGGTAAACCGATTGATAACGAGGGTCGCCCGCGGTCGGGGGGCCGTAACGCAGGTCGCCCACAGGAGCGGGGGAGGCGGCTTGCGGAGCTTGCGCGGCGCCAGCATGGGGTCGTCTCGATCCGGCAACTGCAGCAGCGCCTGGGATATTCCCGCATCGGAGTGAAGCGGCTCGTCGAATCGGGCCGTCTGCACCGCATCGATTTCGGCGTCTACGCGGTCGGCCACGCGAACCTCTCGCTGCACGCGGAGTGCCTCGCCGCCGTCTTGGCCGTTGGCCCGGGGTCGCTGCTCAGCTACTACTCGGCGGCGTGGTTGTGGGGACTGTGGAAGGGCTCGCCGAAGCCGATCCACGTCACGAGCACCGTTTCAAGGCACCATCCGACGCGCGAGGGCCTCACCCGACACCGGGCTCGGCGGCTGGATCAGGTGGACCGGGGCTTGGTCGACGGGATCCCGGTCACGTCGGTCGCGCGGACGCTGCTCGACCTCGCCTCGAAGCTGCGGCCCGATCAGCTGCGGCGGGTCTTGGCGCGGGTCGAAGACCTGAGGCTCCTCGACCTCGACGCGATCCACGACGTGATCGAGCGCAATCTGGGGCATCCTGGCGCGAAGCGGCTGCGACGGGCGCTCGCGATCTACGAGCGGCCGATCTGGACGCGCTCGGAATTCGAGCGGCGCGTCGTCGAGTACCTCGTCGGCTCAGGCCTGCCGCGGCCCGCCACCGGCTGGGTCGAGGTCGGCCACGAGCTCGACATCTTCTGGCCGGAGCTTGACTTTGGCGTCGAACTCGACACCTGGGAGACGCACGGGACTCGTGATGCGTTCGAGCGCGACCATGATCGTGACCTCGACTTCGCCCTCGCGGGGATCGAGACGATCAGGATCAGCGAACGTCAATTCCGCCGGGAACCGGAGGAGATCGCGACGAAGATCGCCCGCCTCCTCGAGCGGCGAGGCCGCCTCCGCTAGCGCGGGGCGCTGTCGCGGCGCTTCGACGCCTTCAGGCGCGTCACTTTGTCGAGGATCAGCTTGCGCAGGCGGATGGCGTCGGGGGTCACTTCGACGCACTCGTCCTCGCGCAGGAACTCGAGCGACGCTTCGAGGGTGAGGCGGGTCGGCGGCGCCAGGCGCACCAGGACGTCGGCGCTCGCCGCGCGCATATTCGTCTGCTGTTTGGCCTTGGTCGGGTTGACGTCGAGATCCTCGGAGCGGGCGTTCTCGCCGATGATCATCCCTTCGTAGACCTCCTCGCCCGGCCCGACGAAGAGCGTGCCGCGGTCCTGCAGGCTCATCAGCGAGTAGCCCGCGGTCTGGCCGCGGCGGTCCGCCACGAGCGAGCCCGTCTGGCGCGTCCGCAGCTCCCCCGCCCAGGGCTCCCAGCGGTCGAAGACGTGGTGGAGGATCCCGGACCCGCGCGTCTCGGTCAGGAACTCCGTGCGGAAGCCGATCAGCCCGCGCGCCGGCACCAGGTAGTCCATCCGCACCCAGCCGGTCGAGTGGTTGACCATCTGCTCCAGCCGCCCCTTGCGGCCGGCCAGCATCTGCGTCACCGCGCCCACGTGCTCCTCGGGCACGTCGATCGCCAGCCGCTCCACCGGCTCGTGGACCGTGCCGTCGATCTCCCGCGTGACGACGCGCGGCTGCCCCGCGGTCATCTCGTAGCCCTCGCGCCGCATCATCTCCAGCAGGACGACGAGCTGCAGCTCGCCGCGCCCCTGGACCTCCCAGGCGTCGGGGCGCTCGGTGTCTTTGACGCGGATCGAGACGTTGCCGACCAGCTCGCGGTCCAGCCGGTCGCGAATCTGCCGCGCGGTGAGCTTGTCGCCGCCGCCCTGCCCGGCCATCGGCGAGGTGTTGATCCCCAGCACCAGCGACAGCGACGGCTCGTCGACGGTGATGACGGGCAGCGGCCGCGGATCCTCGACGTCGGCGAGCGTCTCGCCGATCGTCACCTCTTCGATCCCGGCGACGGCGATGATTTCGCCCGGCCCGGCCTCGGCGGCGCTCACGCGCTCCAGCCCCTCGGTGACGTAGAGCTCCGAGACGCTCGCCCGTCGCACCTCGCCGTCGGCGCGGCACCAGGCGATCGGCTGTCCGGACCTGATCGTCCCCTGGTGCACCCGGCAGACCGCCAGCCGCCCCACGTAAGGAGAGGCGTCGAGGTTCGTCACGTGCGCCTGCAGCGGCGCGTCCTCGTCGTAGGTCGGCGCCGGGATCTTCTCCAGCATCAGGTCCAGCAGCGGCATCAGGTCGGTCCCCTCGACCCCCTCCTCGAGCGCCGCCCAGCCCGCTTTCGCGTTCGTGTAGACGATCGGGAAGTCGATCTGGTCGGAGTCCGCGTCGAGGTCGATGAAGAGCTCGTAGACCTCGTCGACCACCTCGGCGATCCGCGCGTCCGGCCGGTCCACCTTGTTGACGACGAGGACGATCGGCAGCCGCCGCTCCAGCGCCTTGCGCAGCACGAAGCGCGTCTGCGGCAGCGGTCCCTCCGACGCGTCGACCAAAAGCAGCGCGCCGTCGACCATCGTCAGCGCCCGCTCCACCTCCCCGCCGAAGTCGGCGTGGCCGGGCGTGTCGACGATGTTCAGCTTCACGCCGCCGTGCTGGACCGCGGTGTTCTTGGCGAGGATCGTGATCCCCTTCTCCCGCTCGAGGTCCATCGAGTCCATCACCCGCTCGGCCACCTCCTGGCCTTTGCGGAAGGTCCCGGTCTGCCAGAGCATGGCGTCGACGAGCGTCGTCTTGCCGTGATCGACGTGGGCGATGATCGCGCAGTTGCGCAGGTCGTTACGAGTTGCGGTCATGAGCGGAGAAAGAGGGGAGAGGGTGACGGGGAGCGGGGAGAGTAGCGGGGAAGCGACCCCGGCCCAGACAAGACGAAGCCCGCCATATAGGCGGGCTTCCCAGACTGTCTTTGAGCTAGTGCTCTACGAAGTCTGCTGAACGCTGGCCGCGGCGGGCCCCTTCGGGCCTTCCTCGGACTCGTAGCTCACCTTGGCGCCCTCGGTCAGGGACTTGAAGCCCTCACCCAGGATGGCGCTGTGATGAACGAAGACGTCCTTCGAGCCGTCATCGGGCGTGATGAACCCGTAGCCCTTGTCG
>DASZUW010000153.1:0-1786 GCA_035547475.1 Solirubrobacterales bacterium | reverse complement strand
CCGCTACGCCAAGGTCGCCCGGCCCTTCGAGTGGACGTTCACGCGGTCCGACCTGGAGCGGGTGATCGCGAGGGTCGACGACCGCGAGCCGAAACTGAGGCTCGCGGCCTGAGCGAACTTGCGGACGGGTCTACTAGCCGTCGTTTCTCGCGACTCGGCCCGACGTGCGGGAAAAAATACGAAGGCGTGCGCTATTCGGCGCTGAGCAGCAGTGAAAAGTCGAGAACGGGGGCGGAGTGGGTCAGGGCGCCGACGGAGATGAAGTCGACGCCGGTCTCGGCGGCGGCGCGGACCGTCTCGAGGTTGACGTTGCCGGAGGCCTCGAGGGTCGGCTTGCCCGCGGCGCCGTGGGCGTCGCGGAGCTCGACCGCGGCGCGCATCGTCGGCGGGTCCATGTTGTCGAGGAGGAGCTGGTCGGCGCCGGTGCCGAGGGCGTAGGCGGTCTCGTCGAGGTTGCGGACCTCGACCTCGATCGGCAGCTCCGGGTGGGCCTGGCGGGCGGCGTGGACGGCCTTGGGGATGCCGCCCGCGGCGGCGATGTGGTTCTCCTTGATCAGGAAGGCGTCGAAGAGGCCCATGCGGTGGTTGGTGCCGCCGCCCGCCGCGACCGCCGCCTTCTCCAGCCGGCGCAGGCCCGGGGTGGTCTTGCGGGTGTCGAGGATGCGGGCCTTGGTGCCGTCGACCGCCTCGACGTAACGGGCGGTCAGGGTCGCCACGCCGGAGAGGTGGCCGAGGAAGTTCAGCGCGGTGCGCTCGGCGGCAAGGATCGCGCGGGCGGAGCCGCGGGCGACGAGGACCTCGACCGGGACGCTCTGGCGCCAGAGGCCCTCCGGGGCGAGCCGCTCGACCTCCTCCACCCCGGTCTGCGCCAGCGTCTCGGCGACGAGGTCGAGCCCGAAGACCACGCCGGGGGCTTTCTGGACGATCCGCGCGGTCGCGGTCGCCGCGGCCGGGACGGTCGCCTGGCCGGTCACGTCGCCGTCGCCGATGTCCTCGGCGAGCGCCAGGGCGACCAGCTCGCGAAGCTCTTCGGCGGAAATTGCGGCCACCTCGCCACCCTAATGAAGTGCGAGGGGGGTGAATCTCACGTCGTCCAGACTTAGGGCGTTGAAAGAGAGATGGCAGAGCTACCGCCCTTCCAGCAGCTGATCGACGAGCACGCCGCCGCGGTGATGGCGCTGCTGCGCGGCGCGGTCGGCCGCGAGGGGGCCGAGGACGCCTTCCAGGAGACGTTCCTCGCCGCCCTGCGGGCCTATCCCAGCCTGCGCGAGGCCGGCAACCTGCGCGGCTGGCTGGTGACGATCGCCCACCGCAAGGCGATCGACCACCACCGGGCCCGGGGACGGGCCCCGGTGCCGGTCGAGTCGGTGCGCGAGGAGGCGGTGTTCGACCCCGACCCCGCCGACGGCGAGCTCTGGAAGGCGGTCGCGGCGCTGCCACTGAAACAGCGGGCCGCGGTCACCCTGCGCTTCGCCGCCGACCTCCCGCACGAGGAGATCGCCGCGGCGCTCGGGTGCTCGCCGGAGGCGGCTCGCCGCAGCCTGCACGAGGGACTGAAACGACTGCGAAGGGAGATTGCATGACCGCCACGCTGGAGAAGTCGCTGGAGAGGCTGCGCGAGCGCGCCGCCGCGGAGGGCCTGCTCGACGTCGCCTACGCGACCGCCGACTCGCCGTTCGGGGTGCTGCTCTTGGCCCGGACGCCGCTGGGCCTTGTGCGGGTCGGCCTGCCGACCGAGGACGACGACGCGATCCTCACCGAACTGGCCGCGCGGATCTCGCCCCGG
>DASZUW010000152.1:0-5524 GCA_035547475.1 Solirubrobacterales bacterium | reverse complement strand
CAGCCGCCCGTCAGGGGTCGGCACGGCATCCGCGGCAGCTCGGACGGCCGCAAAGCCCCCCGACCCCATCCGCCCCCCTCCCAGCCCAAACTCCTACCGGCATGCTAGGTTTTCGGGCGTCCTAATCAGGGCACCCTAAATCGCATGATCCCTACGTTCGTCATCACGTTGCGCGAGGGCGTCGAGGCCTCGCTGATCGTCGGCATCATCGCCGCCTTCCTGGTCAAGGAGGGACGGCGGGACGCGTTGCGGCAGATGTGGGTCGGGGTGGGGGTCGCGGTCATGCTTTGCGCCGGGGTCGGGGTCGGGCTCGACATCGTCGGCGAAGAACTGCCGCAGAAGCAGCAGGAGGGGCTGGAGACGGTGGTCGGCCTGATCGCGGTGGCGACGATCAGCTACATGATCGTCTGGATGACCCGGCACTCGCGGGAGATCAAGGCCGAACTCGAGGGGGAGGCGGCGAGCGCGCTGGCGCGCGGGTCGGCGATGGCGCTGGTGGCGATGGCCTTCCTCGCGGTCCTGCGCGAGGGGTTCGAGACCTCGGTGTTCCTGCTCGCCGCCTTCCAGGACGCGAACAACACGACGGCCGCGGGGGGCGGCGCGATCCTCGGCCTGCTGGCCGCGGTCGTGATCGGCCTCGGCCTCTACCGCGGCGGCGTCCATATCAACCTGTCGAGATTCTTCAAGGTCACCGGCCTCGTCCTCGTCTTCGTCGCCGCCGGCCTCCTCGCCACCGCCGCCCACACCGCCCACGAGGCGGGCTGGATCTCGAGCTTCCAGGGCGAAGCGGTGAGCCTGCGCTGGCTCGTCCACCCGGGCACGGTGTCGGAATCGCTGCTGACCGGGATGCTCGGGCTGCGCCCGGCGCCGACCCAGATCGAGGCGTTCGTCTACCTGGCCTACGCGATCCCGATGGCGCTCTTCGTCCTCTGGCCGCGCGGACGGCGCACCCCGCGCCGGCGCACCGCCGAACAGCAGCAGCAACAGCCCGGCGCCACCGCGGCCCAGAACCCGGCCTAGCCGATGGCGCTGTCGCGTCGTCGGCTCCTCGCCTCGGCGGGACTCGGGGCGGCCGGGGTGGGCCTCGGCGCGGGCGGCTACCTGATCGGGCACGACACCGCCGACGCCGACGCCGCCGAATCCACCGGCATCGTCCCCTTCTACGGCGAGCACCAGGCGGGGATCGCGACGCCGGTCCAGGACCGCCTTCACTTCGCCGCCTTCGACCTGGAAACCGAAAGCCGGGCGGAGCTCCGCGAGCTGATGGAAGCGTGGTCGCGGGCGGCGCGCGAGATGACCGAAGGCCGCATGATCGGCACCGAGAACGACGACCTGCTGGCGCCGCCCGACGACACCGGCGAGGCGAAGGGCCTGCCCGCCTCGAACCTGACCGTCACCTTCGGCTTCGGGCCGGACATCTTCGCGCGCCCCGGGCTCGGCCTCGCCGCCCGCCGCCCGGCGGAGCTGAAGCCGCTGCCGCCGCTCCCCGGCGACGAACTGAACGGGCTCGAATCGGGCGGCGACATCTGCGTGCAGGCCTGTGCCGACGACCCGCAGGTCGTCTTCCACGCGGTCCGCGACCTCGCCCGGATCGGCCGCGGCACAGTGACGATGCGCTGGTCCCAGCTCGGCTTCGGCCGCACCGCCTCCACCAGCCGCAGCCAGGAAACGCCGCGCAACCTCTTCGGGATGAAGGACGGCACCGCGAACATCAAGGCCGAGGACACCGAGGCGATGGACGAGTTCGTCTGGGTCGACGACGGCCCCGCCTGGATGCGCGGCGGCAGCTACATGGTCACGCGCCGGATCCGCATGAACCTCGAGGTGTGGGACCGCTCCCCGCTGGGCGACCAGGAGGAAACGATCGGCCGGCACAAGTACAGCGGCGCGCCGCTCGGCGGCAGCGAGGAGTTCGAACCGCTGCCGCTCGATAAGAAGGGACCGGACGGGCAGCCGGTGATCCCGCTGAACTCGCACGTACGGCTCGCCTCGGCGCAGGAAAACGGCGGCGTGCAGATCCTCCGCCGGGGCTACTCGTTCACCGACGGCGTCGACGAGAGCCTCGGCGAGCTCGAAGCCGGCCTCTTCTTCATCTGCTTCCAGCGCGACCCGGAGAAGCAGTTCGTCGCGCTGCAGCGCAAGCTCGGCGTCCACGACGCGCTCGACGAGTACATCAAACACGTCGGCAGCGCCGTCTTCGCGATCCCGCGGGGTGCCGAAGAGGGCGGCTTCGTCGGCGACGCGCTGCTCGGCTGAGCCTTATTCCGACCAGATCCGTAGGTCTTTGTTAGGGTTCCCTAAGTAGCACCCACCTGTGCCCGGGCTCCGCGGCGAACGAGACGACGTCACGGACCCGGGCACGCCCGTCACCCTCACCAAGGAGCCAGCCAGAGATGAACCGTGTCCCCCTCCGTGCGTTGATCGCCGCCGCCGCCCTGAGCCTGGTGGCGCTGTCCGTGGCGGCCTGTGGCTCGTCGAGCGACGACGCGCCCGCCGGCGCCGAGGAGCTGGCCTTCAAGCTGACCGACGCGGGGTGCGAGCCGCACGACGCGCGGACGCACGCGGGCCCGATCAACTTCGAGGTGGAAAACGGCGGCACCGCGTCGGTGACCGAGCTCGAGGTGCTCGACGGCGAAACGATCCTCGGCGAGCGCGAGAACATCACCGAAGGGCTTCAGGGCAGCTTTGCCCTGACCCTCGAAGAAGGCGAATACACGGTGCGCTGCAACGGCGGCACCGAAGAAGACGGGACGCTCAAGGTGACTGGCAAGCTGAAGACCGGCGCCAGTCCCGAGGTCGAAAAGGCGATCGCCGAATACCGCTCCTACCTGGAACAGAACACGCACGAACTGACGGCGAAGACGAAGCCGTTCGTCGCCGCGGTCGTCGCCGGCGAAGTGGAGGAGGCGAAGGAGCTCTACGCGGCGGCACGGATCCCCTACGAGCGGGTCGAGCCGGTGGCGGAGAGCTTCGGCGACCTCGATCCGCGCATCGACGCGCGCGAAAGCGACGTCAGGCCGAGCGAATTCGGCGGCTTCCACCGGATCGAGAAGGCGCTCTGGGAAGAAGAAAGCCTGAAGGGGATGAAGCCGGTCGCCGAAGAGCTGCTGGCGAACGTCGAAGAACTGGAAGAAAAAGTCAAGGGAGTGAAACTGCAGGCGGTCCAGATCGCGAACGGCGCGAACGAGCTCCTGACCGAGGTCTCGACCTCGAAGATCACCGGCGAGGAGGAGCGCTACTCGCACATCGACCTGGTCGACTTCAAGGCGAACGTCGAAGGGTCCGAGGACGCGTTCGCGACGGTCGCGCCGCTGATGGAAAAGCAGGATCCGAAGCTGGTGAAGGAGATCGAAGCCGACTTCGCCGCCGTCTACGCGGCGCTGCGGCCCTACGAAACGAGCAAGTCGCCCGGCTTCGTCCTCTACGGCGAACTCAGCAAAGCTGACACCCGCAAATTGGCGCAGGTCATCGACACGCTGGCGGAGAATTTGGCGCTCGTTCCGGCCCAGATCGCCAAGGGGGAAGGGGAAGGGGCATGAGCCGCCGGGCGGTCGCCTAGCCTGGGTGGTCGTGCTTTCCGCCGCCGACAGAGCCGACGAGCTGCTGCGCGAGCTCGGGTACGCCGATTGGCGGCCCGGGCAGCGCGAGGCCGTGATCGCCGCGCTGCAGGGGCGCGACTCGCTGATCGTGATGCCGACGGGCGGCGGCAAGAGCCTCTGCTATCAGCTGCCCGGGCTGGCCTCCGACGACCTGACGATCGTCGTCAGCCCGCTGATCGCGCTGATGCGCGACCAGTGGCTGCGGCTTACCCAGGCCGGGCACCCCGTCGCGATGGTCTCCTCGGCGATGGACGAAGAGGAATCGCGGGCGGCGCTGGAGAGCGTGCGCGACGGACGGGCGAAGATCGTCTACTGCGCGCCGGAGCGCTTCGCCTCGAGCTTCTTCCTCGACGCGATCGGCCGGCGCCGGGTCGACCTGCTGGCGGTCGACGAGGCACACTGCGTCTCCGAGTGGGGGCACGACTTCCGCCCCGACTACCTGCGGCTGCCGCAGATCGCCGAGCGGCTCGGCCGGCCGACGGTGATGGCCTGCACGGCGACGGCGACGGTGCAGGTCGCGGTCGAGATCGCGCAGCGCTTCGGCATGCGCGACCCGCTGCGCGTGCGGGCGGGCTTCGACCGGCCGAACATCTCCTTCGACGTCATCGCGCTCGAGGGCAAGGGGGCGAGAGGGCGCCGCCAGGCGTTGCTGGAGACCGGCCTCGCCGACCCAGCCAACCGCCCAGCGATCGTCTACTGCGGCACGCGCAAGGACACCGACGAGGTCGCCGCGGAACTGCGCGCCACGGGGCTGCGGGCGCTCGCCTACCACGCCGGGATGGAGGGCGAGGAGCGCTCGCGCGTGCAGCGGCGCTTCATGTCGGGGGGCGAGGACGCGGTCGACGTGGTCGTCGCCACCAACGCCTTCGGCATGGGCGTCGACAAGGCCGACGTGTGGTCGGTCTGGCACATGGCGATCCCGACCAGCGTCGAGGCCTACTACCAGGAGGCGGGGCGCGCCGGCCGCGACGGCCTGCCCGCGCGGGCCGTGATGCTGGCGATGAAGTCCGACCTCGGGCGCCTCGTCCGCTTCAACGAACAGCGCGCCGGCGACCCGGAGCTGGCGATCGCCCACGAGCGCGGCTGGCGCGCCTACCGCGCGATCAAGAGCTTCATCTACGGCACCCGCTGCCGCCGCCAGGCCCTCCTCGCCCACTTCGGCGACCGCCGCGCCGAGACCGCCCCCCTCGGCCGCTGCTGCGACATCTGCGACAGGCTCGACTGGCTCCCCGACCCGGAGACGATCGCCGCGCGCCGCCCCACCCGCTCGAGCGCCCCCTCCACCCCGGCCCCCGGCCTCTCCCCCGCCGACGCCCCCCTCTTCGAGGCCCTGAAAAAATGGCGCCTCGGCGTCGCCGCGGGCAAGCCCGCCTACACCGTCGCGAACAACAAAACCCTGGCCGCGATCGCCGCCCGCCGCCCCACCGGCCGCGCCGCCCTGATCGAGATCAGCGGCGTCGGCCCGGCGTTCGTCGGCAAGTACGCGGACGAGGTCTTGGCCCTCGTCGCGGAGTACGACGAACGGTTGGCGGCGTGAGGTAGGGCGGGCTCGGGTCGTTCGCGGCGCTTCGTATGGCGGGCGGCTGTCCTGGGCGCCGCATGGGGGTCCTGGCAGGCTGTGACCCCCATGAGGCGCCCAGGACGTGGGGCCCGGCGTGGGGGAGGCGAGGGTTCGGACGGTCAGGAAACTGCGTGCGTCCGGGCGTCGGGATGCGGGTCCGGGGCGCCCGTGACCGACGCGCGTCGAGTTCTGGTCTATCAGCGACCAAAACTCCACACGGAGACCCCTGACCGATCGGGCGGCCTGCCTCGTGTCGGGGTCCCGTGCGGGAAACGCCACACCTCGGCCCGGGTCGGGTCGCCTCGTGACGAAGGCGCCGGGGACGTGACGCTCCTCTGGGCCTTCCGTCACATCCAGGGCCGGG